>CAZNXR010000029.1:0-12210 GCA_964576815.1 uncultured Caulobacterales bacterium
TTGGCGCGGGCGATGGCGTCTTCGAACGACTTCTCGCGATAGACCGCGAGCATCGGGCCGAAATGTTCTTCATCGGGGATCGCGTCGGCGCGCGTGAGGTCAATGATGCCCGGCGACACGAAAGCCGAGCCCTCATCCTGCACCGACAGGGTACGGACGATCTCCCCCCCTTGGTCGGCGCGGTAGTCGAAGGCGCGCTCCAGCGCTTCGGCGGCCTTGGGCGAAATCACCGGCCCCATGAAGGGCTGGGGTTCGTCGAAGGGCGCGCCGACCATTAGACGGTCTGTGAGTTTCGCCAGCGTCTCGACGAAACGGTCGCCAGCTGCACCCTCCGGCACAATGAGGCGGCGCGCGCAGGTGCAGCGCTGGCCGCTCGTCAGGAACGCCGACTGCACGACCGTCCACGCAGCGGCGTCCACATCCTCCGTGTCCCACCAGATGAGGGGATTGTTGCCGCCAAGCTCCAGCGCGGTGATGACGTCGAGCCGGTCGGCGAATTTCTTGTGGATGACAAGGCCGGTCTTGTAGCCGCCGGTGAAGAGAACGCCGGCGATCCCTTGCGCGTCGAGCAGCGCTTCACCCGTCTCGCGCGCGCCATGCACGAGATTGACAACGCCCTTCGGCACGCCCGCTTCCTCCATCGCCTCGACAATGAAACCGCCTGGCCCCGGCGCCATTTCCGACGGCTTGAAGACGACCGTGTTCCCGGCGAGCAGCGCCGGCACGATATGCCCGTTCGGCAGATGCGCCGGAAAGTTGAACGGTCCCAACACCGCCACCACACCATGCGGCTTGTGCCGGAGCATTCCCCGCGTCGCGCCGCTGGCCGTTTCGCGCGCGCCGGTGCGCTCCTCATAGGCGCGGATCGAGATATCGACCTTGCCGGCGACCGTCGCGCTTTCGGTTTTCGTCTCCCAGAACGGCTTGCCGGTTTCATGCGAAATGAGGCGCGCGAGCTTGTCCGCGTCGCGCTCGATAATCTCCTTGTAACGGCGGAGGATCGCCGCGCGTTCCGCGAACGGCGTCAGCGCCCAGCCTTCAAAGGCGGCGCGCGCCGCGTTCACCGCCTCCTGCACGTCATGCCGCGTCGCGGACGCCGCTTCGAAAATCGGTTTATTAGTGGACGGATCGAAAGACTTTATCGGCGCGCCGCCGCCGTCCCGCCAATTCCCGTTGATGAAAAGCCTGTCCATCAGGTCACCACGCCACGCAGCGCACGCTGTCGCCGATATTGACGTTCAGCGCCGCCGCGGTTTCCTTTGAAACAATGAGGCTGTCGCCGTCGATCTGCGCGTTTTCGCGCACGCAGCGGAATGTCGATACGGCGCCCGCGGCCATCAGCATCGTTTGGCCGCCCGAAACCTCGCCTGTCGCGAGGAGGCGCTTTACGCGGCTCTCGCGGATGGTGCGGATCTGGTTCGTCTTGGCGTCCACCAGCGGCCCGCCGTCGAAAATGTCGATATACTGGTCCCACTCGAAGCCTTCTTCGATCAGCATGTCGTAGGCGGCCCTGGCGCTGTCGTGCGGGCGCCCGATGCAGGCGCGCGCCTCGGCCGACAGGAACACCGTATAGACCGGATGGCGCGGCATCAGGTCCTGGATGAACTGGTTGCCGTGCGTCGCGTTGTGATGGTCGGCGGCGACGAAATCCATCTCGAAGAAATGCCGTCCGACGGATTCCCAGAAAGGTTGCTCGCCGTTCGGCCCGCGCCAGCCGCGCAGCTCGGCGCAGATATGGTCGGCGATAATCTCGGGCCTTTGCGCGATGAAGAGATAGCGCGAACGCGCCAGGAGCTTGCCCCAGCCGCCGCGCCGCGCCGCGGGCGACACGAACAGCATGCCGACTTCCGCGCATTCGGTGAAATCGTGACTCGGCATCAGCACGCTGCGCCGTGTCCGAAGCCCCAACTCTTCCGAGTAATGCACCTCGTCGATGAGCTTGTAGTTGATGAAGCCTTCCTTGAGGCCGATCGAGGAAAAGACGCCGGCCGTGCCGAGAAGCGCTCCGCTTTCTTCGAGCACCGTCATGTAAACTTCGGGGCCGGGCTTTGACGCGCGCGCCGCAAAGCTGGCGACGGCGCGGTCGATGCGCTCGCGCAAGGCGGCGTCGTCATCGGGAAGGTTTGTCATGCCTCCGCCGGTGACGCGCGCAAATTCGCGCAATTGTTTGAAATCGTCCGGCCGCACCGGCCTGATGACGGGAACGCTCATGCGGCTTTCAACCCCGGATTTGGAATGTCGCCGGCGGCGATCCTCAAGAGAAGAAGCGCCGAGAGCTTGGCGCGCTCTTCAAGACTGTCGAGCTTGACGAACTCATTGGCGCTGTGAATCTCGCCGCCGCGCGCGCCGAGCGTGTCGATGACGGGAACTCCGGCGCTGGCGATGTTGTTGCCGTCGCACACCCCGCCCGTCGCCCTCCAGCCGATGTCGAGACCAAGCTCGACGCCGCATTCTCTCAAGGCGCGGAAAAACGCCTCAAGCTGCGGCGTCATCGGCTTGGGCGGCCGCGCGAAGGACCCGTGAAGATGGGCGTGATGCCCGTCGCGGGCGTTCGCCGCGGCGATGAGGCGCTGCGCCTGCGACTCGAACCATAAAGCGTCATCCGCCGTATCGACGCGGACATTGAAGCGGACGACCGCATTGTCGGGCACGATGTTGTTCGGGCCGCCGCCGTCGATCTTCGCGACATTGACGGTGAGGCCCTGGCGCCCGCCGGTCATCGCATCGAGCGCGGCGGCGAAGCGCGCCGCCTCGGCGATCGCGTTTCGCCCCGCCGCATGATCGCGCCCGGCGTGGGCGGCGCGCCCCGAGAACACCGCCGAGAAATTGCCGCTGCCTTTTCGCGCGCCGGCGAGCGTGCCGTCCGCCATCGCCGGCTCGTAGACCATGGCGAACTGCGCGCGCTTGGCCGCTTCAAGAAGGATCGGCGCGGAGCCGGGCGAGCCGATCTCCTCATCCGCGTTGAGGATGATCTCGTAACCGATGCGCTCGGCGAACTGCGAGTGTTCAACCGCGAGGAGCGCCTGCAGCATGACGAGAATGCCGCCCTTCATGTCGGCGCCGCCGGGCGCGTTGAGCGTGTCGGCGTCGATCAGGCGATCCGACTGAAACGGATGATCGGCGCCGAACACCGTATCCATATGCCCGGCAAGAAGGACCCGCACCGGCGCCTGCGGGCGATTGATGATCCTGAGGCAAGGCCCGAGCGCGCGGGTTTTCACCGCACCCGCCGCGCTGACGACTTCCTGGGGCGCGACGGCGACTTCTTCAATGTCGGCGCCAAGCGCTGCGAAGGCTTGCCGCAGCGCCGCGCGCATCGCGCCAAGCCCTTCGAGATTGAGGCTTCCTGTGTTGATCGCGCACCACTCGCGCAAGGCCGCAACCATCGCGCCCCGGCGCCCGCTAAGGAACGCCAAATCCCTTGAAATATCTGTCTTTCCGACCATAGGGGATTAGACCTAGCCGCGGCCCCGCGTGCGGGCAAGCCGGAGAACGGGGCCGCGCCCGGCGTTGCCGATCGGAATCAAACCTTTCTATAGTTTCGGTCTCCTCATTCCACCCGGCGGTGCATTCCCGATCATGCTCGATGCGATGACTTCCTGGCTCACCGCCCTGACGGGCGCTTGTCGCCGAGCCGGCTGGCTCCTGCTCGCCGTCTTCGTCGCCGCGACGGCGGGGGCCGGGTGGTACGCGGCGTCCGCGCTCAAGGTTAACACCGATACGAGCGCGATGATCGACCAGACGCTCGACTTCCAGATCCGCGCAAGGGAGCTTCGCGAAGCCTTCCCGGAGATCAAGACCGACATCGCCGTCGTCCTGCGCGCGCCGACGCCTGACGAGGCCGACGCCTTCGCCGCCGCGCTGATCGCGCGCATCGAGGCGAAGCCGGAAGTTTTCGATAACTTTTTCGCGGCCGCCGCCGATCCGTTCTTCCGGACGAACGGACTCCTCTTTCTCGATACGGACGAACTGGAGACCCGCCTCACGCAGATGTCGAAGGCCTCCGGCCTCATCGAGACGCTGGTGAAGGCGCCGACCGCCGGTCAGCTTTTCGCAACGCTCGCGGAGAACGACGCGCTCGCCGAACGCTCGGACCTCGGCCGCGAGACCCTCGGGGCGATCTATGCCGAACTCGCCGCCGTTCTTGAGGCGGAGGCGCGGGGCGAGACGCGTCCGTTTTCCTGGATGGGCGCCGTCGCCGGCGCCGGCGGCGAGGCGGTGACGCGAACGGTCCAGATCACGCCGACGCTCGACTACACGCGCCTGCAGCCGGCAAAGCCCGCGCTTGAGGCGCTGCGCGCCGAGATCGACGCCCTGAAAGCCGCAAACCCCCGCGTCGAGGCTTACATCACCGGCGATCCCGCCCTGCGCGCCGACGAACTCGCCGCCGTCGCGACCGGCATCGAGCTTTCGTTTCTGATATCGTTCCTGAGCGTCGGTGTTCTGCTGCTTTTGTGCTTCCGTTCGTTCCCGCTGGCGCTGGTGACGCTCGCCTCGCTCGTCGCGTCGATCGTCCTCACAGCGGCCTTCGCGGCGGCGTTTGTCGGGGAACTTAACCTCGTCTCGGTCGCATTCACAGTTTTGATGGTCGGCCTCGGGATCGACTACGCCGTGCACCTCATCCTTCACGTGCAGGAACGCCGCGCGGAGGGCCTTGGCCCGGCCGAAGCCCTTGCGGCGGCGACAGGCGACGTCGGCGGGGCCCTGGTTCTTGCCTGCATCACGACGGCGCTTGGGTTTCTGGCTTTCGTGCCGACCGACTTTGAAGGCATCGCGCAGCTCGGCCTCATCGCCGGCGCCGGCGTCATCATCGCGCTCTTCGTTTCGCTCACTTTCATTCCCGCCGCGCTCGGCGTCTTCGGCGTCAAACCTTCGGCCCCGGCGAAGAAACGCGCCGGCGCCGACCCCTTTGCGCAAGCGAAAGCGGGAATCGCGATCGCAACGGTCGTCCTTGGCGCGGCGTCCGTTCTGCTCTTGCCGCAGGCGCGCTTCGACGCCGATCCGATGAGTCTGCGCGATCCGAAATCGCCTTCCGTCGTCGGCTTCAATCTGTTGACGGACGACGCAGAGACGACGCCCTATCGTGTGACGCGCCTTGTCGCGTCGGAAGCCGACGCCGCCGAGACGGCGGCGGCGGCGCGCGCGCTGCCGGCGGTTCGAAGCGTGCGCACGCTATTGAACTTCGTTCCGAACGATCAGGACGAGAAACTCGATCTCATCAGCTACTCGGCCGGGGCGCTCGCTTTCGCACTTGACGCAGAGGAAGACCGCAGCGCCGCGCCCTCGGCGGCGGAAGGCGCCTTGCGCCTCAAGACGCGGCTTGAAACGTCCTATGAAAAGACCAGCCCGGCCGGTCGCCTCGCCGCCGCGCTCGGCGCGGCGCTGAACGCGCCTTCCCGCTTCGCCGCGGTTGAAAAAAACATCTTCGCCTATTGGCCGGCGCTGGTCGCGCAGCTTCGCGATCAGCTCACCGCGGGTTACGTCGATGTTGAAACGCTCCCCGACAACCTGAAGCGCCGCTATCTGTCCGACGCCGGGCGGTGGCGCGTCGATATTCTTCCCGCCGTCGACGTGCGCGATCCCAAGGCGCTCGCCGATTTCGTCGGCGCCGTCGAAACGGCGTTCCCGGACATCACCGGCGGCGCGGCGCAAAGCCTGAAGTCCGGCGACACCATCGCGCGCGCCATGATCGAAGCGAGCCTTATCGCGCTCGGCGTCATCCTTCTGTTTCTCGCCGTGCTGCTGAGGCGGATCGACGATGTTCTTCTGATGCTTTTCCCGCTGGCGCTGGCGACGACCCTGACGATCGCGGCGGGCGTCGCCTTCGGCATTCCCTTCAACTACGCCAATGTCATCGTGCTGCCGCTGCTGCTCGGCATCGGCGTCGATAGCGGCATTCACCTCGTCATGCGCGAGCGAAAAGGCGAGACGGACGGGGCGGCCACGCGCCGCGCCATCTTCTACGCGGCGCTGACGACGATCGCCTCTTTCGGCAGTCTCATGATCTCCAGCCATCGCGGCACGGCCAGCATGGGCGAATTGCTGACCATCGCGATCGGCTTCACGCTCATTTGCACGCTGATCGTGCTGCCCGTCGCCATGCGGCTGGCGCGGCGCAAAGCCGGAGGTTAATGATCTTCAACGCCTATGCTCACGAAGTATTCAACGCCCGCCGCTTCAATGTCGCCGCAATCGGCCCCTACCTCTCGCCACGCTTACGGAGCATGTCGCCCATGAAACGCCTCGCCGCCGCCCTTGCCGGGTTCGCTGTCTTCGCCGCCGCCGCGCCGGCGTTCTCGCAAGGAAAACCGGCCGCCGCCAGCGCGCAGAGCGCCGACATCGAGGCGGCGGTCGCCTTCTCGAAGGCGCTGACGGCGAACGCCGCCGCCGCGCTCTCCTCGGCCAAACCCGAGGCCGAGCAGCTCGCGGATTTCCAGAAAGTCCTCGGCGAAGGCCTGGCGCTCGACGTCATCGGAAAATTCATGATCGGCGAAACGCGCAAGTCGATGACCCCGGCGCAGGTCGCGCGTTACGACGCCGCCTTTCCGGCTTACCTCACAAAGCTTTACGCCGACCAGTTCGCGCCGATCGTCGGGCGCCCGCTCGAAATCGTCGATGCGAAGTCCCTGGGCCGCGACGTCATCGTCCGTACACGGTTCAGCCGCAAGGAAGGGGCGCCGATCAACGTCGATTGGCGCGTGCGCACGCTGAAATCCGGTGAGCGCAAAGCCGTCGATATCATCGTTTCCGGCGTCTCCATCATGCTCGTGAAGCGCGAGGAATTCTCCGCCTTCGTCGCCCGGCAAGGCGTCGATGCGCTGCTTGCGCGGATCGAGAGGGAAAGCGCGGCCTGAAGCGTTATCGCCTACCGCAGCCGGCTATAGGCGGGCCTCAGCCGGTCGAAGTCCTGCGGCGGCAGAAAGCCCGGCGGTTCGGCGGCCTCGACCGGCAGCGCAAGACCGGACGCGGACTGGCGCGGTCGCGGCGTCTTCTCGGCGCGCTCGTCGGCGGCGTCCGAAAACATCGGCTCCGCGCGCAGGGCGCCGCCCGACCTAAGCGGATTGGCGACCGGCCGGCCGGTTTCTTCCTCCGGCGCCGTCGCATCGATAAAGGCCGGCGCATCGGGAATGCGGATTGAGGCTGGTGAATTCCCGGCGCCCGCGACGCTTGCCCGCCCGAAATTATAGCCGGCGAGATAGGCGGCGAGCCATGGGGCAAAGCGGGCGGCGAGATCGAACATGCGGTCGTCGAACTTCTTCACCTGATCGTCGACGTTAAGGCCGAACCACGTCTCCGCGAGCATCGCGGCGGTGAACAGCACGATCAGCGAATGCGCATAGGTGAAGTGCAGCGCCCGCGCGCCGAGCTTTGCGGCGAACCGCGTGAGGCCGCCCGAGCCGCGGTCATAGCGCCAGCGTCCGATGATGAACCCGGCGATCGGCATCAGGGCGAGATAGGCGATCAGCATCGCCGGCACCCGCGCGCCGAAAAGATCCGTCAGCCGATAATAAGGGTCGTCGCGGACGATGAACGCCCACAGCGCCGTCACGCCGGCGAAGATGAGCCCGCTGGCGACATAACCGCCGACAAGCTCTCTTCCGTACCGGCGGTCCGCTCCCCCGGACCCTTTCGCCGCCGATCTGCCCATCACGCGCCCTTGACCCCGCAGCGGCTTCTATCGCGCGCAAGCCCGTAACGCAAAACGCCCCGCCCTTTCGGGCGGGGCGCTGGTCAATTCCCTTGCGGGAGAGCCTTAGCGGGCGACCTTGAGGTTCGCAGCCGAGGTCTTGCCGCGATCGGACGCGAGGTCGAAGGAAATCTTCTGGCCTTCGTTTAGGCCGGTCAGGCCCGACTTCTGGACGGCCGTCACGTGGACGAACACGTCATTGCCGCCGTCGTCCGGCTGGATGAAGCCGAAGCCTTTGGTCGCGTTGAACCACTTCACAGTGCCTGTCGCCATTCTGATCTCCTGATCTTGAGGTCCGGGCTGGCGGCCCGGACCGGCGGTCTTCAATCGACAGGCGCGACCATCGCGCCTGCCGGGTAGCGACCGTCCAATCGGGAATTCAGAAACCGAGGCTAGGGCCGGGACGTGTTGCTGATGGAAAGCACAGTCCTTGCTAGGCTAGGCGTTGTCGAATTCGGCCCAACTATCTGGTCACGAACCGCCATATAGAAGCCGCACCCTGACGGCGCAAGCGGTCTTGCGAAAACAAAGCCGCTGGAACTTTGAGCGAATTTTATGCGCATTGTCATCTTTGGACCCGGACGCGTCGGATCGAGCGTCGCCGCCTTCGCCGCGAGCCTCGGCCACGAGGTCGTCTTGCTTGCGCGCGCGGACGCAAGCCGCGCCGACCGGGAAGTTGCGCGCGCCGACGTCGTCGCCGCGGCCTTGCCGGACGATGCGCTGGACGGCTGGTGGGCGCGCTGGCGTGCGCACCTGAAGGGCAAACGCGCCGTTCACTTCTCCGGTGCGCGGGTGATCGCGGGCTTGCCCTGCTATCACCCGCTCTACTCCTTTCCGGCGACGCCGCTCGCGCCCGCGCAGTTCGGCGCGATCGCCATCGCGCGCGAGCCGGACGCAGCGTCCTTCGCCGCGATTATTCCGGGTGCGAACAATCCGGAGTTCGCCGTCGCGGCGGCGGACAGGGCGTTCTACCATGCGCTGGCCGTCGTATCGGGGAACTTCGCCGCCCATCTCTGGAACGAAACGGCGGCGGCCTTCGCCGGCCGCCTCGGCCCCGACGGCGCCGAGATCCTCAGCGCCTATTTCGCGAGCGTCGTCGATCGTTTTCGGGAGAGCCCGCTTTCCTCCATGACGGGACCGGTCGCCCGCCGCGACGCCGGCACCGTCGAGGCGAACCTCAAGGCGCTGGAAACCTCGCCAAGGCTCCACGCGCTCTATGAAGCGTTCCTCAAAAGCGCCTGGCCGGGGCGCGGCTGACGGGCGGAAAACCCCTCTCTACCCGCGCTTGCCACCCCTACCCCTTTCCTCTATAGACCCGCCTCCATTTACGAACCGGCTGCGCCGCGCCGGGGCCAAGGGGCCCTTCGCGCGGCCTTTTGCATAAGGGTCCCGCCATGGCCGAGACAGACGTTTTCTATTGCGAAGTCCGCGAGCGGACGGGCGCCGGCGGCGCGCGCAGCGCCCGGCGCGAGGGCTGGATCCCCGGCGTCCTTTACGGCGGCGACAAGGGCCCCGTCTCGATCCGGCTGAAGAGAGTCGAGGTTCTCAAGGCGCACGCCGCCGGCCGGATGCGCTCGCACCTCGCCAAAATCGATGTTCCGGGCCAGGACTATCTTCAGCCCGTCATCGCCCGCGAAGTGCAGGTCGATCCCATCCGCGACATCCCGATCCATGTCGATCTGATGCGCGTCGATGAGAACACCCGCATCGACGTCGCCATCCCGGTCCGCTTCAAGAACGAAGACCTCTCGCCCGGCATCAAGCGCGGCGGCGTTCTCAACATCGTGCGTCACACGGTCGAGCTTTACTGCCCGGCGACCGCCATTCCGGAATTTCTCGAAATGTCGCTCGAGGGCCTCGATATCGGCGACTCGATTCATATCTCGGCGTTCAAGCTGCCCGAGGGCGTGACGCCCGTAATCGCCGATCGCGACTTCACGGTCGCCACGATCGCCGCGCCGTCAGCGCTTCGCTCGGAAGCGAATGAAGAGGCGGCCGCCGTTCCGGCGGAAGTTCCGGCGACCGCGCAGAAGGCGCCGGACGCCGCTGCGGCGGCGGGCGGCAAGCCTGGCGACAACAAAGGCGGCGGCAAGAAAGCCTAACGCCGTCTGCGGACGGATTCTCGCCCGGTAACGGGGTGATGCGCGATGCTGCTGATCGTCGGCCTCGGCAATCCGGGCGAGAAATACGTCAAACACCGGCACAATGTCGGCTTCATGGCGATCGACGCCATCGCTGACGCGCACCGCCTCGGCCCCGAGCGCAAGAAGTTTCAAGGGCTCATCCGCGAAGGTGAGATCGGCGCCGGCAAGGCGCTGACGCTGAAGCCGCAGACCTTTATGAACGACAGCGGACAATCGGTCGGCGCGGCGATGCGCTTTTACAAGCTGACGCCCGCCGACGTCATCGTCTTCCACGACGAGCTTGACCTGATGAGCGGCAAGATCAAGGCGAAGATCGGCGGCGGGCTCGCCGGCCATAACGGCTTGCGGTCGATCGCCGAGCATATCGGCGATGATTTCCGCCGCGTGCGCATCGGCATCGGCCATCCGGGCGACAAGGCGCGCGTCACCGGCCATGTGCTCGGCGACTTCGCCAAAGCCGACCAGGAATGGCTCGCCCCGCTGCTCGGCGCCATGGCGAAGGCGGCGCCGAAGCTCATCGACGGCGACGCGCCGTTCATGAACGCGGTCGCGCTGACGCTCGCCCCGCCGAAGCCTGTTGCGCCGAAGGCCGGGCTTCATTCGCTGACGCCGAAGAAAGCGCCGGACCCGCCGGCGGAAAATCCGTTTGCGCAGGCGCTCAGAGATCTTAAGAAGCCGCAAAACGACAGCGAGTGAACCATGGCCCTATCTTGCGGCATCGTCGGCCTTCCCAATGTCGGCAAATCGACGCTCTTCAACGCGCTGACGCGCACCGCCGCGGCGCAGGCGGCGAATTATCCCTTCTGCACCATCGAGCCGAATATCGGCGACGTCGCGGTGCCGGAGCCGCGGCTTTTGAAGCTCGCCTCGATCGCCAAGTCCGCGCAAATCGTGCCGGCGCGCATGCAGTTCGTCGATATCGCCGGGCTCGTCAAAGGCGCGAGCCAGGGCGAAGGGCTCGGCAACCAGTTCCTCGCCAATATCCGCGAGACAGACGCCGTCATCTATGTGCTGCGCTGTTTCGAGGATGACGACATCACCCATGTTACGGGGCGCATCGATCCGATGGCGGACTATGAAATCGTCGAGACCGAGCTGATGCTCGCCGATCTCGACAGTCTCGAAAAGCGCCGGCCGGCGCTCGAAAAGAAGGCGAAAGGCGGCGACAAGGACGCCAAGGCGACGCTCGCGCTCGTCGACGCCGCCCTCGCCGCGCTGAAGGACGGCAGGCCCGCGCGCGTCGTCGCCGTCGCGCCCGAGGACATGAAGTTCTGGAAGGGCTTGCAGCTCCTGACGCAAAAGCCGGTCCTGTTCGTCGCCAATGTCGATGAAGCCTCGGCGGCGAACGGCAACGCCTATTCGAAGGCGGTCGAGGACGCCGCCAAACGCGAGGGCGCGGCCTTCGTCGCCATCTCGGCGCGCATCGAATCCGAGATCGCGCCCCTCGAAGACGCCGAGCAAAAGGAGTTCCTCGATTCGATCGGCCTTGAGGAGCCGGGCCTCAACCGCCTCATCCGCGAGGCGTTTCGCCTGCTCGGCCTCCAGACCTATTTCACCGCCGGCCCGAAGGAAGCGCGCGCCTGGACTGTCCCGGTCGGCGCCGTCGCCCCGCAGGCCGCCGGCGTCATCCACACCGACTTCGAACGCGGCTTCATCCGCGCCGAGACGATCGCCTTCGACGATTACGTGCGATTGGGCGGCGAGGTCGGCGCGAAGGAAGCCGGCAAGATGCGCCTTGAAGGAAAGGAATACGTCGTCAAGGACGGCGACGTAATGCTGTTCCGGTTCAACGCGTAGCGCACAGCCCCCCTACGCCGTCCGGCGGGACGGCGCGGGCCGTCACGCTTGGCGTTAACCAATCAAGTCATTGATCCTTATACGAAACAAAAATCCGTCCCACCCCCCGGCGACGGCATTATGCTGTCCGCCATGAGCAAACACGCAAAAACACCCGCCCACCCGACCGAAACTCCGAAAAAGCGCCGCCGCGCGCGCTGGAACCGCTTCAAACGATGGAAAATCGGCATTCGCGCCGGCTTCGCCTACGCTAACGCCGTCGTCCGCTGGCGCCGGCGCGACGAAGCGGAGACGCTTCTTGACTTCACTAACGGCGTCGGCCCCAAAGCGCGGATCGTCCGGCGTCTCGGCGGGCGCGTCGGCCGTCCTTTTTCCTTCAACGAGGACGCCGTCGGCGAGCATAGAGCGCGTCGCCGGCGACGCCGGAACGCCGTCCTCGCGCAGGAAGCCCGCCGCCGCGGGGTATTCCCGGTCAGAGCGCGCGATTTCGGCTGAGGCCTACGCGACATTCGTATACGGAGCGTCTATCGCCCCAAGAAATACCGTCACCCCGGGGCGCGACGCAGTCGCGAACCCGGGGTC
>CAZNXR010000030.1:0-11863 GCA_964576815.1 uncultured Caulobacterales bacterium
CGCGTAGCGAAGGATCGCATCGGCGTCCGCGACGTCAAGCCGGTCGAAGCGGATACGGTTCGACGGCACGGCGCCGATCGCGGCGTGCGTTTCTGCAAGCCCTGCTTCATTGACGTCGGAGAGCGCTAGCGCAGCGCCGCGGCTTGCAAGATTGATCGCGACGGCGCGCCCGATGCCGGAGGCGGCGCCGGTGACGACACAAAGCTTGCCGTGAAAGGGATCCGTCACAAATCGTTCTCCCCAAGCGAATTCAGATAACGCGTCGGCGACGCCGCAACGGGCGAGCCTCAACCCGCCATACAATCATCTTCGTGGGGGCTGAAGCCCGCGTTACAGTTCCAAGAGCCGCCGGGCGATATCGTCCCAGCTGCGGCCCGGGGCGGTCGCAAGGAGCGGCGCATCGATCGAGTCTTGCGGCGCGTATGGCGCCCCGGTCGCCAGGAACGCGGTCCGCCCGCCAATCTCGTCGAGAATGAGCGCGCCGGCGGCGTGGTCCCAGGGGTGAATGCGGCTCGAGAGTTCGAAATCTTCCTCGCCGGTCATCAGCTTCAGGTAGGCGTAGGCCGAACAATGGGCCGGCTTCGAGGCAAGGTTGCGGCGCAGGGCTGAGGTCAGCCGGTCGCGCCATTCCGGCGTCAGCCAGCCCGTCGAACGCAATCCCTGCGGCGGCTCGGCTATTGCCGGCGCGACGATCGGCGCTGCTCCGTTCCAGCGTACGCCCTCGCCCCGAACCGCAACAGCGGTCGCTTGCGCTGGAATTGCGTGAATGAAACCCATCAGCGTGCGCCCGTCTTCGACATAGGCGACGATGGTGCCGAACTCCGGCTCGCCGTTGACGAAATTCCTGGTGCCGTCGAGCGGATCGACGATCCAGAAGCGGCCGGGACCTGACAGCGCCGCGACAATCGACGGATCGGCGGCGGCGGCCTCTTCGCCGACAAACCCCGCGCCCGGCGCCAAGGCGCCAAGCGCCTTTTCGAGCGCCGCTTCCGCGGCTTCATCGACGCGCGTCACAAGGTCCGTGGCGCTGGATTTATAGCGAACGGCTTCTTTCTCAAGCTTTCCGAAATGCGGTGCTATCTCATTCGCCGCGATCTCCGAGATCACTGCGGCGACGGAGTAAGGGTCTGGGATCATGCGATCAGGCGTCGCCGTTCGTGTCGAGTTCCGACTTCTGCAGAAGGAAATAGTTTACGAAACTGACCGAAGGACTTCTCGCTGAGACGCACTTCGATGGCGACGCCTTCGTCACCTTCGATCGCTGACGCCACGTCGCCGTGCTCGTGCAGAAAAGCGCGCGCGGCGCCGTCGGCGGCGGGAAGGCGAATCGTATAGCGCTCCCGGTCGGCGGTGAGGATTTCGTCGGCAAGCTTCAGCAGATCCTCGACCCCCTCCCCGGTCGCCGCGGACACGGCGGCGCGCAGGGGGTCTTCAACGGTTCTGGCCGCCGTATCATGACCGCCGCGCGCCAGAATCAAAAGCGACTTTCGATCGTCCTCCGGCAGCAGGTCGATCTTGTTCAAAACTTCAATGACCGGCGTCTCGGCGTCTCCCGCGACGCCCAATTCCGCCAGCACGTCGATGACATCTTCGCGCTGGGAATCCGCGTCCTCGTGCGCTGCATCGCGAACATGCAGGATCAGATCCGCTTCAAGCACTTCCTCCAACGTCGCGCGGAAGGCGGCGACCAATTGCGTCGGCAGGTCGGAGATGAATCCGACAGTGTCCGAGAGAATAATTCTCTGACCTGACGCCAGATCGACCGCGCGCATGGTCGGATCAAGGGTGGCGAATAGTTGGTCGCGGGCGACGACATCGGATCGCGTCAGCCGGTTAAAAAGCGTTGACTTGCCGGCGTTCGTATAGCCGACTAGCGCGACGACGGGATGGGGCGCCTTGCGTCGCTTGGCTCGTTGCAGGTTCCGGGTTCGGCGAACTTCTTCGAGCCTTGCTTTCAGCCGGTCAATTTCATTCTCGATCGCCCGCCGGTCGCTCTCGATCTGCCGCTCGCCCGGGCCGCCGAGGAAGCCGCGCCCGCCGCGCTGGCGTTCAAGGTGGGTCCACGAACGCACGAGGCGCGATTTCTGATAGGTCAGATGCGCGAGATCGACCTGCAGTCGCCCTTCCGCCGTCCGCGCGCGGGCGCCGAAGATTTCGAGGATCAGCGCCGTGCGGTCGAGGACCTTTGCATCCCAAGCCTTTTCGAGGTTTCGATGCTGGATCGGCGACAGCGCCGCGTCGATGATGACAAGACCGGGCCTCGGATCGCCGGCGTCAAGCATCGCCCGGATCGCATCGACCTTTCCGGCTCCGATCAGGGTCGCCGGCTTTGGTGCGCCAATAACCGTGACCTCTGCATGAACCACTCTGAGATCGATCGCCTGGGCGAGGCCGCAAGCCTCATCGAGCCGCGCCGCAGGCGTGCGGCGGCGGTCGTCGCGCGGCAACTCGACGTGAATGACAAAAGCCGCGCCCATATCCGCAGCGCGTCGATCACTATCCTGCGCGGCCAAAGGGACCTATTCGCTTTCCTCACCGTCCCACAAATTGACGGGTTGGGACGGCATTACCGTTGAAATCGCATGTTTGTAAACGAGCTGGACCTGCCCTTCCCGCTTCAACAGCACGCAAAAATTGTCAAACCAGGTGACGACGCCCTGCAACTTGACCCCGTTCACGAGGAAAATCGTCACCGCAACCTTGTCCTTGCGAACGTGGTTCAAGAACACGTCCTGGAGGTTCTGTTTCTTGTCGCTCATGGCGTTGGGCACTCTCCTGCAGGGCTCTTTTTTTTGCATTGCAGCAAGCACTATTGCGCGAGAATCAGAGGGATGCAACCCGTCAGGATAATGGCTGGCCACGGTTACGCAGGGAGGGAAGGCCTCTCTTTTTGAGCGTTTTCGGTAAGCGCACCAGGCGCGGTGGCGAGCGCTCATCGCCCGAAAAACGACGCTCTCTTTGTGCGCAAGCCGCAAGCCGTTCCATCCGGGTTCAAGCCCGCCTCGCATCGCCGCTCGGCCAGTAGCGCCTCGCCGCTCTCGCTGACGGACTTCCGGCCGTCCTGACCGCGCTCAATATCGAAACCGTCGTACAGGCGACCCGTCGCCGTGTAGACGCGAACGCTGAGCCGTTGGCTGAAGACATCAACGATCTGGTAAAGCTGCGTCGCCTCCGCCGCACGATCCGATTCACGCTCGGAGCGATCATTGAGCGCATACATTTTCGTCCCGGCGATCGACACCATGTAAACGGGGCCGGCAGCAGAGTCGGCTGAGGGTTTTTCAGACTCCGGCGGCGCTGCCCGGGATTCCGCCGTCAACCGGCTGTAGCAGTGATCGTGTCCCTGAAGCACAAGATCGACGTTTCGCTGTTCGAGGATCGGCTTCCAGACGGCTTTCAGTTCCTTTGAATCCTCGGGCCGCGCGCAGCTGAATATCGGCTGATGGAAGATCACGATATTCCACGCCGCCTTGCTGTGAGCGAGCGTGCGATCAAGCCAGCGCGCCTGATCGTCAAGCGTTCCAAGGTCCAGCGCCGACGTGCCGTCGAGCACAATGAAACGAACATCCTGGTAGTCGACGAAATAAGTCGTGGCCTTTGCCGACGGCGCTCCATTATCCGGAAGGGCGAATTGAAGCGGCCAATAGGCGCCGAGCCGACGCCGGCCGCTCGGATTCGGCGTCAGTACGTTGTCATATTCGTGGTTTCCGGCGGCGGGGATCTGCGGAACGACGGCATAATGATAGGCGGCGGCCGCATTCCATTCGCCCCACTCATCGTCATGATCAAGATCGTCACGCTGATCGACGAGGTCGCCGGCGTGAAGCACTAGCTCGATGCCGCCATTATCGCGAAACGCCTGCCGCAGCACGCGCGAGGATTCTGACAGGATGCCGTTCTGCATGTCGCCGAGATAGAGAAACCGGAATGGTTGCGGCGCGTCCGCCGCGGTCTTGAACTGAAACCATTCGCTCCAGCCCGCAGCACCCTTCAGCCGGTAGGCGTAGACCGTCTCGGGCTGAAGGTCCGAAAAGCGAATGTGGTGATAAAGGGCCGGGCCGTTACGGCTGTCGATCGCGCGTGGCGGGGTCGATCCCCCAACGGGCTCTGCTGCTTCCTCGAGAGCGGGTCCGTCGATGGCGCGCGCCAGCTGCGCTTCACTTCGCTCTTGCTCGGGGCTGGTGCGATAGGCGACCGCCATTTCGCGCGCAGGGTCGGCGCCCGGCGTCAGCACGATCCGGTCCGGCAAGACCTTCGGCTCAAAGGCTGAGCCGGGCACGCGCGGCGGACCTGCGTCCGACATCGCCCTCACCAGCGGCCCCGTCGCCAACCAAGCAAGCGCTGCGAGCGTCAAAAACAAGGCAGGACGGCGACGCGCGAAGACACGTAACGACCGGAGTCTCGTTCCACGTCCGCTAACCGGCGCGCCCATCCGCAAACGCCCCCATTCGCCAAAAGCGTCGGGAACGGCCGATAACAGTCGAAGCCGATTTTTCCAGACCTGATTTCAGCGAAATCCGGGGTTGCGCCAAATTTCGTCAGAGCGTCACAAATCAAAGCGCCGCTGGCGCGCACTTTTAAAAAACAGTCACACATTCGGAATTATTTCGACGCAAAACAGTCGTGCGCGTGTCGCAATCGTTGATGCTGCACTCTGCTCGCTTGACGCGATTCGACCGGCTGATCGCCGTTCAGCCCTCGGCGTTGTGCTGCACATAGCGCGCACGGAGCCGCGTCGCGACAGGGCCCGGCGCGCCGTCGCCGATTTTGGCGCCATCGATCTTGATAACCGGCGTCACCAGATTCATCGCCGACGTGATGAAAGCTTCGCGGGCTTTCAGCGCCTCTTCGACGGTGAACGCGCGTTCGACCACCTTCATCTGCAAGCTCTCGGCGCAGGTGATCGCCGTCTGCCGCGTGATGCCGCCGAGAATCTCATCGCCCAGGGGATGGGTGATGAGTTGGCCCTTCTCATCGACGATCCAGGCGTTCGAAGACGATCCTTCGGTCACCCTTCCGTCCTTGACGAGCCAAGCCTCAACCGCATTTTCCCGCACCGCCGCTTCCTTTGCCAGGCAGTTCGGCAAGAGCCCGACCGTCTTGATATCGACGCGCCCCCAGCGGATGTCGGGCCGGGTGATGACGGCGACGCCCTTCGACGCTTTGGCGTTCAGCTTTTCAAGGTCAATGGGCTTCGCTGTCAAAACGAGCGCGGGCGCGGTATCGGCTGACGGAAATGGGTGATTTCGCGACGCGACGCCGCGGGTAGCCTGCATGTAGATCATGCAATCGCCGAGGCGATTTTTCTCGACCAATTTCGCAATCACGATCTTCAGCGCGGCCTCGCCGATCGGCGCGCGGATTTCAAGCTCCGCGAGCGAACGCGCCCAGCGCTTCAAATGGCCTTCAAGGTCCCAGAAACGACCGCCGACGCGCAGCACCACTTCATAGATCCCGTCGGCGAACTGATACCCGCGGTCCTCGATATGGACGCTTGCGTCTTCGAGCGGCGTGTAGGCGCCGTTGACATAGGCGATGCGCGGCATGACGGGCCTCAGAAATAATCGATGCTGACACGGAACATCTGTTCGACGTCCTTCACATAGTCTTTCAGCGCCATCAATACGATACGATCGCCCGGCTTGATGACGGTCTGCGCATGCGGCATCGAAACCTTGCCGTCGCGAAAAATGGCGCCGATCATCACGCCTTCGGGGAGCTCGGCCTCGGACAAGGGCTTGTTGACGAGCGGCGACGTCTCAAGAGCGATAGCGTCGATGAGCTCCGCCTCGCCGTCATAGAGCGAGAAAACGCCCTTAATGCGGCCGCGGCGAACATGTTGCAGGATCGTCGAGATTGTCGTCGAGCGCGGATCGACAAAGCGGTCAATGCCGACCGCCTCGGATATGGGTCCGTAATCCTGCTCATTGATCAGGGCCATCGCGCGTCTCGCGCCTTCGCGTTTGGCGACGACGCAGGCGAGGATATTGACTTGGTCGTTATTGGTGACCGCAACGACCGTCTCAGTCTCCTCAACGCCCGCCTCGCGAAGCAGCGCGCGGTCGAGGCCGTCGCCCTGCAGCACGATGGTGCGTTCGAGCTGCTCGGCGATTTTCTCCGCGCGCGCGCGATCTTGCTCGATAAGCCGGATTTTCATCGCGCCGAGCTTTTCAAGTCCGGTCGCGACGTAAAGGCCGATATTGCCGCCGCCGACGATGATGACCCGTCGCGCCTGACGCTCCGCTTGCCCCATGATGTCGAGAGCGCGCGCCACGTCATTGCGGTCGGCGATGAAATAGATCGCGTCGCCCGCATAGAGTTGATCGTCCGCATGAACGCGCCAGATGCGCCCGTCGCGGTTGATGGCGACGATCGTGATCTTCAGATCCGGAAACAGCTCCGCGACCTGACGCAGCGGGGAGTTGAGGATCGGGCAATCCTCCTTGAGCTTGACGCCGGCTGCGACGATGCGGCCGTCAACGAAAGACTTCGTTTCAAAGGCGCCCGGCGTCGCCATCCGCTGCATGATCGCTTCGGAAACCTCGCGCTCTGGCGAGATGATGACGTCGATCGGCATGTGATCGCGCCCGAACAGGTCGGAATAACGCGGATCGAGATAGCCGCTTGCGCGGATGCGCGCGATCTTGGTCGGCACCTTGAACAGCGTGTGCGCGATCTGACAGGAGATCATGTTGACTTCGTCGGAATAGGTGACGGCGATCACCATGTCCGCTTCCCGGGCGCCGGCCTCAGAAAGGACGTCAGGATAGGCGCCGTTGCCGACGACGCCCCGCACGTCGAGACGCTCCGTCACCGAGCGGACGAGGTCCTTGGACTGGTCGATGATTGTGACGGCGTTGTTTTCCGCCGCGAGCCGCCGCGCAATGCCGGTGCCGACGCGGCCCGCGCCGCAGATGATGATGCGCATCGGACGATCTCGTGCCCTTGTAGGGCGGGCGCCGGCCCGCCGGATTGGCTCTCATGGCGGGCTGACGCCCGCCCTTCAAGCCCGCAAAGCGATCAAGCGCTTTCCGCCCGCGGGGCCCCGCCGACGCCGAGGGCCTTGAGTTTGCGATGCAGCGCTGATCGTTCCATGCCGATGAAGGCGGCGGTCCGCGAAATATTGCCGCCGAAACGATTGATCTGCGCGATGAGATATTCGCGCTCGAAGCGTTCACGCGCTTCGCGCAAGGGCAAGGCGATGATCTGCTCAAGGCCCTCGCCGGCGGGGATTGAAAGACCCGCGTCGATGATTTCGGCCGGCAGGTGTTCGCAAGCGATCTCGCGGCCGGCGTCGCGGCCCATAAGAAGCAAGGTCCGCTCGACGACGTTCCGGAGCTGGCGGACGTTACCGGGCCAGTGATAGGCCTGCAGCGCCGCCATCGCCTCGCCTGACAGCGTGCGTTTCGGGAAACCCGCCCCGCGCGCAATGCGGTCGATATAGTAAGCCGTCAGCGCCGGAATATCGTCTCGGCGTTCGGCGAGCGACGGCGCCGGGACCGGGACGACATTGAGGCGGTGATAGAGGTCCTCGCGAAAGCGCCCGTTCGCCGCATCAGCGAGGAGGTCGCGCGACGTCGACGATACGATACGCACATCGACGCTGACCGGCGTGTCGCCGCCGACACGCTTGAAGCGCTGATCGACAAGCACGCGGAGGATCTTGCTTTGCGTTTCCAGCGGCATGTCGCCGACTTCGTCGAACATCAGCGTGCCGCCATGGGCGCGCTCAAGAAGACCGGCGGATTTCGGCTTTCCGCCGTCGCCCTCGACCCCGAACAGTTCTTCTTCCATGCGTTCGGGCGAGATCGTCGCCGCGCTGACGACGACAAACGGCCGTTCGGCGCGCGAGGATTTGGCGTGGAGAAGGCGCGCGATCACTTCCTTGCCGGAGCCGGCGGGCCCTGAAATCAACACGCGCGAACGAGAGTCGGCGACCCGGTCGATGACGCCGCGCAGCGTGTTGATGGCGGCCGAGCCCCCGATGAGCCCCCAGTCAGTTCCGCGTTCGCGAAGTTCGAAATTCTCGCGCTTCAGTTTGGCGGCCTCAAGCGCGCGATTGACGGCGAGCACCAGCCGGTCTGCATTGAAAGGCTTCTCGACGAAATCGTAGGCGCCCTTCTTGATCGCGGCGACCGCCGTTTCGATCGTGCCGTGCCCTGAAATAATGATGACGGGCAGATCGGGGTGGATCTTTTTCAACTCCTCGAGGATTTCGATCCCGTCCTTCGCCGAGTTCTGCAACCACACGTCGAGAACCACCAGCGTGGGAATGCGTTCCCTCAGCGCCTTCGCGACGGCGTCGTAGTTCGCCGCGGTCCGCGGATTGAAACCCTCGTCCTCGAGAATCCCAGAGACGAGATCGCGGATGTCCGCCTCGTCGTCGACGACAAGAATATCAATGCTCATGCTTCACCCTTCCTACGCTACGCCCCTACTCGGCGGCCGTCGCCGCTGTTGCCCCGGCATCCGCCGCTTCGAGCGGCAGAACGAATGTGACGACCGCGCCTGTCGCGCCAAGCTCGGCGCAGTCGTCGAATTTCAGATGGCCGTCGTGTTCTTCAATCACCTTGCGGACGATCGCCAGTCCGAGCCCCGTGCCCTTCGCGCGCGTCGTCATGTAAGGCTCGGTCAGCCGGTGTCGCTCGGCCCTGGGCAGACCGACGCCGTTGTCGGCGATGGAAAGGCTCGCGGCGCCGTCGGTCGCCGTCAGAAGAACGCGAACGCGTCCCGGCGCATTGTCGTCGCCGGCAAGGCGCGCGCCGATCGACTCGGCGGCGTTCTTCAGAAGATTACCCATCGCCTGCGCGATCAGGCGCGCATCGCAGCGAACGATCAGCGGGCGGTCAGGCGTTTCGACCAGAAACTCGATTTCGGGGAAAGCGACTCTCTGAGGGAACACGGCGCTTCTGACGATCTCGCGCATGTCTTCGGCGGCAATGACGGGCTTGGGCATGCGCGCAAAGGACGAAAATTCATCGACCATGCGCCCGATGTCGCCGACATGGCGGATGATCGTTTCCGTGCAGCGGTCGAAAATCTCGGGCGCGGTCTTGATCTCGCCGCTATATTTCCGGCGCAGGCGTTCGGCGGAAAGCTGGATCGGCGTCAGGGGATTCTTGATCTCATGGGCGATGCGGCGCGCCACGTCGCCCCACGCCGCCGAGCGCTGGGCGCTGATGAGCTCCGAGATGTCGTCGAATGTGACGACGTAGCTCCGCGCGCCGTCGATCTCCGCGCTGACAATTCGAACGCTGAGGGTCCTGATGCGCCCGTCTCGCTCGACCGTGATCTGGTCGGCGACTTCGGCGAAGGGCGGCGTAGCGGCCGCGTCGAACAGTTCGCTCGCTTCGGCCAAGACGTCGGTGAAGTCGAGGCCGACCAGTTGCGGCGGCGGTCGGCCGAAGAACTCCGCCGCGGAGCGGTTGGCGATGGCTAGCCGTCCGCCGGGGGTCACGCCGACGACGCCGGCCGAAACGCCTGATAGAACCGCCTCGGTGAAAAGGCGGCGCCGGTCGAACTGCTTGTTCGTCTCAATCAAGTCGTCGCGCTGCGTCTGCAATTGCGCCGTCATGTGATTCATCGAACGGGCGAGCACGCCGATCTCGCCGTCTTCGCGATAGACCTCGACCCGGGCGCCGAGATCGCCGGAAGACACACGCCCCGCCATCTGGATAAGCCGGCCGATCGGCTGCACGATCCGTGTCGCCGCCCACAGCGCGAGCCAGATCGCGGCGAAGAGGATGATGACGGCGAGGATGACATAGCCCGCCAGAAACACGCGCTCGGCGCGCGCGCGGCCGACTTTCGCCTCTTCCCAGTCCTCCTTGACGGCGGTCACCGCCGTAAGGCGTCGCGCCGTTTCGGTCTCCATCGGCTGATAAGCGATCAGATAGCCGCCGCCGTAATCGGCGATCTTCAGGACGACGCGGAATCGCTCATAGCGCCGCTCGTCGTTGACGCCGAAGCTCCCCGCGCCCGCAGGCTTTGACGCAAGGTCCGCCATCGTCGCCTGCGATGGAAGGCGATAAGAGCCGGGCCTTATCTCCGCGCGCACCAAAATGGCGCCGGTGCTGTCAAGCACATAGAGCGCGTCAAGGCGGCGGATTTCAGCTTGGGTGTAAAGATATTCGCGGAAGCCGATGGGCGTTCCTTCGAGGCCAAGCCCCAGCTCTTCGTTACGCCGAATGTCGAAGGCGATCTGGTTCAGCATCAGCTCCATCTCGGCGCGTTTGTATTCAATCAGTCCGTTGGCGAGATCGCGCGCCGTGTTCTGATATTTTTCGACGCGCTCGCCGAACACGTCATTGAGGCTCGACCGAAGGATGGTGAAAGCGAACACGAAGGCGATGATCGCCGGGATGACGGCGAGCGCGGAAAAGAGAAGGACAAGCTTGAAATGCGTCGCCGAACCGGCGAGCTGGTTCCGGCGATTTGACCAAAGGTGCCACAGCCGCGCGGCGATCAGCGTCGCAAAGGCGGCGGCGATGACGACATTGCCGACAATGAGCGCGATCAGGAAAGAACGGTCGGCCCGCTCGACCGCCGGTGAAAGCAGAAACCAGGCGGTTGCAAAAGCGACGATCCCCGCCCCGGCGAGCGAGGCCGCCGCGAGCGTATTTGACATCGCCCAGTCAGGCAGCAACTCGCGGGCGCGACGCAGCGGGCCAGAGCCTGCTCCGACCACGCGCAACGGCGCGTCTGTAGATTTATCCGGCACGCTGTCGATTACGCCCTCGCGACCCGGCTTCAGGTCCTGTGTGCGGACCTGCGATTGACCCCAACCAGCGGTCGTCCGCCCCCCGGCCCCGCTGCGCCGGTGATATTGTTACAATTGTTGCTGGAAATCAACAGAAATGTTGCCTTAATGCCTCAGCGGTTCAAGCAGCCGAAGCAAACCGGCTTTCGGCGACGCTTGCATAGAGGCGATCGAGCAACGCCAGCACTTCCGTCGGGTCCGTCGAACGGCAAAGCCTTGCGCGAATTTCGGTCAGCGCGCCGCAGTCAGTCGCCGCCAGTTCGAAGTCAGCATAGGCGGCAAGATGCTTGCGCGCCACGCGAACGCCGAGCGCCTCGCCATAGTGGTCGATCAGCTCGCCATAATGCCTGACGGCCGCGGCCTGTCGCAACTCGATCGCCGGCGGCGAAATCGCGACAGCGCCGGATTTGAGCGCCGCCGCCATCGCGCCGGCGATCCAGGGTTTTCCGACGGCCGCGCGGCCGATCATCACCCCGTCGGCGCCAGATTGCGAAAGTGCGCTGCGCGCGTCTTCGAGCGTTTCGATATCGCCGTTAACGATGACCGGGATGCGCACGGCTTCCTTGGTCGCACGCACCGCCGCCCAGTCGGCGGCGCCTTTATAGAACTGGTTGCGCGTTCGGCCGTGGACGGTGATGAGCTTGACGCCAGCATCTTCTGCGCGGCGCGCAAGATCGGGCGCGTTGAGACAATCGCGATCCCAGCCGAGCCGCATTTTCAGCGTTACCGGACGCGCCGTTGCGCCGACGGTAGCCTCGATCAGGCGCGCCGCAAGGTCAGGTTCGCGCATCAGCGCCGAGCCGCAAGCCTTTCCGGTCACCTGCCGCGACGGACAGCCCATATTAATGTCGATGATGTCGGTGCCGGCCGCCTCCGCAAGGCGAGCCCCTTCCGCCATCCATCGCGCCTCGCGCCCGGCAAGCTGAATGACGAACGGCTTGATCGACGGATCACCCTCCGCGCGCCGGAGAACATCGGGACGGGCTTTTACAAGCTCGGCGCTCGCCACCATCTCCGACACGACCATCCCCGCCCCGAACGAGGCGCAGACCCGCCGAAAAGGCAGGTCGGAAACGCCCGACATCGGCGCGACGGCGACCTGAT
>CAZNXR010000031.1:0-11737 GCA_964576815.1 uncultured Caulobacterales bacterium
GAGCTTGGCTTCCGGCATGTTGGTCATGCCGATGACGTCCGCGCCCCATGATTTGTAGAGGAAGGATTCCGCGCGCGAGGAAAACTGCGGCCCGTCGATGGCGAGATAGGTTCCGCCGCGATGGTGGGGTATCGACAACGCCCTGCACGAGGCCTCGATGGCGTCGCCGAGCGCGGGGCAGACGGGATCGGCCATCGACACATGCGCGACGCAGCCCGTCCCGAAAAAGCTCTTGGCGCGTCCCGACGTGCGGTCGATGAACTGGTCGACGATGACGAAAACGCCCGGCGCGAGTTCCTCACGGAAGGAGCCGCAGGCGGAAACGGAGACGACGTCGGTGACGCCGGCGCGCTTCAGCGCGTCGATATTGGCGCGGTAATTGACTTCGGACGGGGGGATGCGATGCCCCTCGCCATGGCGCGCGAGGAAGGCGACCTCGACGCCCTTCATCCGCCCCCGGACGATCGGCCCGGACGGGGCGCCCCACGGCGTCTCGATCGCGACTCTCGCAGCGCCCTCGATCGCGTCGAGGGCGTAGACGCCCGATCCGCCGATGACGCCGACAACGCGCTTTTCCATCGTCAAAGCTCCGAAGGATCAAGACCGAGCGCGCGGGCGATGCGCGTGAGGACGAGATCTTCCTGCGGCTTCAATTTCTGGTCGGCGACGACGGCATGGCGCGCGGCGAGCTTCACGGCCTCCGCCGCGCCGCTGCTGCGGACGGCGCCGATCGCCGCGAGGATCTCCTGTTCCGCCGCCGCATAATCGGCGCGGAGCGCCGCGTGAAGCCGCGCGTATTCCGATGTCAGCGCGCCTGCGTCGATCGCACGAAAGGCGGGATCATTGACGATGCCGCCGAAGAATCGCGCCTCCTCGACCGTCTCGATGCGCGCATCGGCGATCGCCGCAAGAAGATAAGCCCCTGAGGCCGCTGTCGCGCCGATGTCGGTCGCCGCCGTCATGTCTTGCTCTCCAAAAACGAACGCCGCGGATGGTTTTGAAGCCATCCGCGGCGGCGGTAAAGAAACAATTCTCGGCGGTCGCCGAGAGCGTCAGTGATCGACCTTCGCCCAGATCGCCCGGTAGGAGAAGAAAAGGACGATCGTCAGGATCAGCAGATAGCCGATGGTGATCACGCCGAGGCTCTTGCGCTCCTCCATCTTCGGCTCCGACGCCCAGGTCAGGAACTCGACGAGGTCCTTGGCGTATTGATCGACCGTCTCCGGGACTGCGGGGTCCGCATAATCGACGATGCCGTCCGACAGCGGCGAGATCATCGCGAGCACGCCGCCCGGCGGCACTTTGGCGTCCGGAAGCGGCCGTCCTTCGGCGTCGCGATATTCGGGATTTAGCAGCTGCGACATGTCGCCAGCGTAATAGGGATTATAGTACTGGCCCGGCCCGAGCGTCACGGTGTCGGGCGGGTCTTCGTAACCGGTGAGCAGGCTGTAGATATAATCCGGCCCGTGATGGCGCGCTTTGATGATCAGCGCGAGATTGGGCGGGTAAGCGCCGCCGTTTGCCGCGCGCGCCTGCTGTTCGTTGACGAAGGGCTTCGGGAATTTGTCGGACGGCAGCGCCGGCCGGTCGAACATTTCGCCGAAATCGTCGGGACCGTCCTGCGCCGTGTATTCGGCGGCGATGGCTCTGACGACCGGGTTTTCGGCGGGGTTCTTGCAGTTCGTCGTTTCGGGCACGCCCGCCGGGCAGCGTTCGAGATAGAACGGGGCGCCTTTGTCGCCGAGATTGCGAAAGGCGATCTGGTCGAGGCTGTGGCAGCCGGCGCAGACCGTCTTGTAGACCTGAAAGCCGCGCTGCATCGCTTCTTTGTCATAGGTCCCGAAGGGGCCTTTGAAGTGCCAGTGATTGTGCTTGTATTCGAGCGTTTCGCCGCCCGCCGCGAAGGCGGCGGCGGGAGCAAGCGCGAGCGCGGCGGCGGCGGCGGCCCTGACGAGGATAGAACGGAGCATCGGTCTTTCCCTCTTATTCCGCAGGCTGGGCGACGGCGCCCATTGATGAAACCGGCGCCTTTTTCAGGACCGAGTCGGCGATCGACTTCGGTATGGGCCTGGCCTTCTCGAACACGCCGAGCAGCGGCAGGATGCCGAGAAAGAACGCGAAGTAATAGGCCGTCGCGATTTGCGAACCGAGAACGTACCAGCCCTCCGCCGGCTTGCCGCCGAAATAGCCGAGCGCAACGCAGGCGATCACGAACAGCACGAACCAGAGCTGGGCGACCGGGCGATAGCGCATCGAGCGGACTTTAGAGGTGTCGAGCCAGGGCAGCACGAACAAGACGAGGATCGAGCCGAACATCGCGAGCACGCCGCCAAGCTTTGCGGAGATCGGTCCGAGATCGAAGGTGATGGCGCGCAAGATCGCGTAGAACGGCAGGAAATACCATTCCGGCACGATATGCGGCGGGGTCACCAGCGGGTTCGCCGGAATGTAATTATCCGGGTGGCCGAGCCCGTTCGGATTGAAGAACACGAACGCGGCGAAAAGAATGAAGAAGACTGCGATCGCGAAGCCGTCCTTCACCGTGTAATAGGGATGGAACGGCAATGTGTCCTTTTTCACGTCCTTCACATCGACGCCGGTCGGGTTGTTGTTGCCCGAGGTGTGGAACGCCCAGATGTGGAGAACGACGACGCCGAAAATCGCGAACGGCAGCAGATAGTGGAGCGAGAAGAACCGGTTGAGCGTCGCATTATCGACCGCCGGACCGCCGAGCAGCAGCGTTTTGATCGGCTCGCCGATGATCGGCAGCGCGGTGAAGAAGTTGGTGATGACGGTCGCGCCCCAGAAGGACATCTGCCCCCACGGGAGCACATAGCCCATGAACGCCGTCGCCATCATCAGGAGGAAGATGACGACGCCGAGGATCCAGTTCATCTCGCGCGGCTCTTTATAGGAGCCGTAATAGAGCCCGCGGAACATGTGGATGTAGACGGCGAGGAAGAACATCGACGCGCCGTTGGCGTGCACATAACGCATCAGCCAGCCGTAATTCACGTCGCGCATGATGTGCTCGACGCTGTCGAAGGCGAGATCCTTGTGCGGCGTGTAGTGCATGGCGAGCACGACGCCGGTGACGATCTGCACGACGAGACAGACGACGAGGATCGCGCCGAAGGTCCACCAGTAATTGAGATTCTTCGGCGTCGCGAAATTCATGAAATCGTCGGCGAAGCGGACGATGGGCAGGCGCTTGTCGAGCCAGCGCTCGATCGCTGTGCCGGGCTTGTAGGTCGAAGCGTGATCCATGTCGTTCCTCCCTAGCCGATGCGAATCTGGGTGTCGGACGTAAACTGATAGGGCGGCACGGGCAGGTTCTCCGGCGCCGGACCTTTCCGGATGCGTCCGGAATTGTCGTAATGCGACCCATGGCAAGGGCAGAACCAGCCGCCGAAATCGCCGCGCACCTCGCCCTGCGCCGTGCCGAGCGGCACGCAGCCGAGATGCGTGCAGACGCCGACGACGACGATGAACTCCGATTTGACGACGCGGTTCTGGTCTTCGGCCTCGGCCTTGCCGGCGATGTTGCCGTTCCGGGCCTGCTTGTCTTTCAGATCGCCGAGCGGCGTTTTCTCCGCGTCAGCGATTTCCTCCGCCGTGCGGCGGCGAATGAAGACGGGCTTGCCCTGCCAGAAGGTCTTGATCGCCTGCCCGACTTCCAGCGCGGAAAGGTCAACCTCTTTCGTCGACAGCGCCAGAACGGAGGCGTCGGGGTTCATCTGGTGGACGAGCGGCACGGCGACGCCGATGCCGCCGACCGCCGCGGTCGCGCCGGCGAACAAGTGAATGAAGTCCCGGCGGGTCGGTTCCGCCTGCTGGCTGTCATGCGTAGCGCTCATGGCCTAGTCGGTCCCTCGCGGCTTTCGTAGCTGATATGCCGTTGCCGGTACGCCCGGGGAAGGAGCGCGGACCCGGCGTCGGGCGGGGCGTCGTGTCGCATGGGGTTCTAGCGAAAGTCCAGACGGCGCCCTAGTGCGACCTGGCGTCGCGAGAATGTCCGGGGCCGGCGCCAAAAATGACGGCAAAAGAGGATTTTCCAGCATCCGATGCGGCTAGTGCTGTTTCAGCCGGAGATCGCCGGTAACGCCGGCGCGACGATTCGCGCCGCCGCGTGTTTCGGGGCGGGCGTCGATATCGTCGAACCGTGCGGCTTCCCGCCGGACGACCGGGCGCTGAGGCGCGCGGCGATGGACTATGGGGCGATCGCCCCGCCCGTTCGCCACGCCTCCTGGGCGGCCTTTCTCGACAGCGCCGAGCGGCGCGGCGGCCGGCTCGCGCTGCTGACGACGAAGGCGGACACGGCGATCTGGGACGTGGGCCTCCTCGAAAGCGATCTCTTCATGATCGGACAGGAAAGCGCCGGCGTCCCGCCCGCCGTCCGCGACGCGTGCGATCTCGCGCTGCGCATCCCGATTGCTGCCGGCGCGCGCTCGCTCAACGCCGCGACCGCCGCCGCGATTGCGCTCGCCGAGGCGCGCAGACAAAACGGCTGGCGCGGCGGAACGGTTTGACTGCAATTGGAGCGAGATGGAGGAAGGGGCTGATGACCAACGAGATCGATCGAAGAAAGGCCGCTTCAAAAGCCTGGTTTGAAACCCTTCAAGATCGGCTCATCGCCGCCTTCGAGCGAATCGAGGACGAGGCGGGGCCGCTCTATCGCGAGATGGCGCCGGGGCGCTTCGAAAAGAAGCCGTGGCGGCGCGGCAAGGGGGGCGAGGACCTCGGCGGCGGCGTCATGGCGATGATGCATGGCCGCGTCTTCGAGAAAGTCGGGGTCCATGTTTCGACAGTATATGGCGAATTCTCAGAAGAGTTCCGCCATCATGTCCCCGGCGCGTCGGAAGACCCGCGCTTCTGGGCGACGGGCGTTTCCCTGATCGCCCATACGCGCAACCCGCACGCGCCGTCCGCGCATATGAACACGCGGATGATCGTCACGACCAAGAGCTGGTTCGGCGGCGGCGGCGACCTCAATCCGATGATGGACCGCTATCGCCGCGACGATCATCAGGACACGATCGACTTTCACGCGGCGATGCAGGGCGCCTGCGACCGGCATCACCCCGAATGGCACGCCAAATACAAGAAATGGTGCGAGGAATATTTCTGGCTGCCGCATCGCAATGAGCCGCGCGGCGTCGGCGGCATTTTCTACGACCGGCACGATAGCGGCGACTGGGAGAAGGATTTCACCTTCACCCAGGATGTCGGCCGAGCCTTTCTCGACATTTTTCCAAAACTCGTCGCGCGCCGGATGAGCGATCCGTGGACGGAGGACGACCGCGAGGAGCAGTTGTTCCGGCGCGGGCGCTACGCCGAATACAATTTGCTCTACGACCGCGGCACGACCTTCGGCCTCAAGACCGGCGGCAATGTCGAATCGATTCTCTCCTCGTTGCCGCCCATGGCGAAATGGCCGTGACGGCGTCATCACGAAAGCGTGTTGCTTTCTGAACATGAGTTGAGTTGCAAAGGCGCGGCGGCGCGCGCACCCCGCACGCAAGGCTCACAACAGGAAGGAGATGCTCATGCGCATCGCGTTTTTCATCGCCGCTTCGGCGGTTCTTGCATCCTGCGGCCAGAAGGCGGCCGAACAGGAACCCCTGGCCGAGGCGCCGGCTGCCGTTGAAGCGCCCGCCGCCGCGCCCGCCGTCATTGACGAGATGGCGGTAGCGACCGAACCGGCGACAACCGGCAATGCGCGGACATTCGTCGACGCCGAAGGCGTCGCCATCGGCGGTTACGACCCGGTTTCCTATTTCGAGGGCGCGCCGAGCGCCGGCGATCCCGCGATCACCTCGGTGCGGAACGGCGCCACTTATCGCTTCGTCAGCGCCGAGAACAAGGCGGCGTTCGACGCCGATCCGGCGGCCTATGAACCGCAATATGGCGGCTACTGCGCTTACGGCGCGGCGAAGGGCGCCAAGTTTTCAATCGAACCCGACACCGGCGCCGTTGTCGGCGGCAAGCTCTATTTCAACAAGGATCGGAACGTCCAGAAACTCTGGAACAAGGACCAGGCGGCGCTGATCGTCGAGGCGGACGCGTCGTGGCCGTCGATCATCGACGCAGACCCGGCGCGCTGAACCCCGCCGAGCGCAAATCGCAAGAATTCGGAATCAGCGATTTGCGCCAGTCTTTTGTATGGTCGCGTGATTTCGCAAAAAACCGGCGACCACTTTTTGCATCACGCTCCAGAAAAAACGCGCCGCCCTATGAGGGGCGGCGCGTTCCCGTTTCCTCCCGAGGATACGGGGAGTGTCGCAGCCGGTTTTTTTGTTTTTACCGGCCGCGCATTCCGGAGAGACCGGAAATGAGCGTCAAGAGGCCGCCGCCGCCTGCGAGATAGGTTCCCCATTGAACCGCTTCGAGCCCGTCGTCACCCTGAAGATTGGTCATCAGATAAAAGGCGATGGCGGCGACGACAACGACGCCCGCCATCATTGTGACGGCGCTCGTCAGGCGCCCGATGACCGGCAGAAGCCCGGCGAGCCCCAAGACCGCTGCGACCGCCGAAACGAAGACGCCGGCGAATATCGCCATGCCGCGCGTGCCCCCTTGCGGCGCGCAGTCCCCGGCAATCGAGAAATTGCGGTTCACCCAGCAATCGACGGTGCCGCCGACATAATCCATGCCGGTGACCGTATTTTCTTTGACGATGCCGCCGACCTCGGTCGCTTCGCCGGCGAACATCGGCGCGTAAAGCAGAACCGCGATCACGGCGAGCGGCAACAAAACCCTGATCATCAAAAACCCCCGTAACAGCCCCAAGACCTCTGTTGAAATTAACGAGCCGGCGCGCCTAAAGGAAGGCCTTCGCCGCAACAGCGCGACGCGAATCCTGATGTTGCAACGCAGCACAAAGGCGCTGCTGAACTGAGTTGGTGATGACAAGCTTCCGCATGGCCGCGGTGCAAGCGGCGCCGGTCCTGTTCGACAGGTCAGCCTCCACCGAAAAGGCCGTGCGGCTTATCGCGGAGGCCGGGCGCGGCGGCGCGGACATCGTCGCCTTCGGCGAGACGTGGCTGCCCGGCTATCCCTTCTGGGTCGAGGGCGGCGTCGTCGATCTGACCTGGCGGGCGAGCGCCGAATATATCGACTCAGCCGTCGTCATCGGGGGACCGGAGACCGCAGCCCTGTGCGCCGCGGCGCGCGAGGCGGGCGCCGACGTCGTCATCGGCGTCGCCGAAAAGGATCCGCATACGGAGGGCGCTGTCTATGCGACGGCGCTGACGATCGGGCGCGAGGGCGCGATCCTCGGCCGCCACCGGAAACTGAAGCCGACGCACGCCGAGCGCATCATCTGGGCGGACGGCGACGCCGCCGGGCTGAAGGCGCACCGGCGCGACTACGCGAAGATCAGCGCGCTCAACTGCTGGGAGCATCAGATGATGCTGCCGGGCTATGCGCTCGCCGCGCAGGGGACGCAGGTCCATGCGGCGCTTTGGCCGGGCTGGGAAAAAATTCCGTCAAAGGACGATTATTGCTGGGCGCGCCAGCATCTCCTTTCACGCGCCTTCGCCAGCCAGGCCGCCGCCTATGTCATTTGCGCAGCGGGCCTCAGGCGCGCGTCAGACATTCCCGATCACCTAAAGCCGCTCGGCGTCTGGGAGCATACAGGACAGTCGGCGATCTTCGATCCGCGCGGCGAGATCATCGCCGGACCGATCGACGGCGAGGGCATTCTCTACGCGGACGGTTCGCTCGATGTCGTGCGCGCCGCCAAGGCGGCCTGCGACATCGCCGGCCATTATGCGCGGCCGGACATTTTCCGGTTCGAGATCGACGACAGCATCCGGCCCGCCGTGCGGTTTGCGGGGGATGAGCGCGAATAGAACGCGGTGCGAAAAAGTGGAATCACCGGTTTTTCGAATCCGGGCGCGACCACGAAAAACCAGACCGGCGGGCGATCCGAATTTATCGCCCGACGGTCTACGCGCGGCGCGCGATCAACTCATCGAGCACACCGTCAAAGCGTTTCAACTGCGCCGGCCATTGATAGTCGCTGAGAATGCGCGCGCGCGCGGCGCGGCCGACGGCGGCGGCGGCTGCGTCGTTTTCGATCAGGCGGACGCATTCGCGCGCAAAGGCCGACGGCGAGGCGCAGGCGAGCGCGTCGGTTCCAATGTCGGCGTCGACGCCTTCCAGCGCGGCGGGCGTTGCGACGACCGCCTTCGCCATCGCCATCGCTTCGAGCACCTTGTTCTGGATGCCGCGCGCGATGCGCATCGGCGCGACGGCGATCTTCGCGGCCGCGACAAAGGGGCGAACATCCGCGACCCGGCCGGTCACCGTGATCCCGTCGCGCCCCGAGAGCGCCTTGACCGCCGGATCGGGGTTCGACCCCACGACGAAAAACGTCGCATTCGCGACGGACTGGCGCAATTCCGGCCAGATTTCCTTCGTGAACCACAAAACCGCATCGACATTCGCCCAATAGTCCATCGCGCCGACGAAGACAGCGTCGATGCGCGCGGCGTCAGCCGCCGCGGCGCCCGGCGCGAAATAGTCCGTATCGACGCCGTTCGCGAACCAGTGAACGGGCTTGGCGACACCGTCGCGCGCGCCGAGGAGATCGGCTTCCTCCTCCGTGATCGCGAAGGCGGCGCCCGCTTTGTTGATGATCGCTGTCTCCGCGCGTTCTAGCAGGCGCCCTTCGCGAGCGTAGACCGCATTCATCGGCCAGCTCTTGCGCTTGGCGTACTCCAACCATTTCGCGCTGTCGGCGTCGCAGAGATCGACGACCGTCGGCGCAGCCGCGCCCTTCAGGTAAGGCGCCATGGACGATGAAAAGGCGACCTCAGCCGCCGGCCCTTTCGCCCGCGCCGCCGCGGCCGCGCGCGTCATGCGGGCGTCGCGGTAAAAGGGAAAGGTCAAGGGCTCGCCGGTGAGGAACCCTTGCGCGCTGCGCAGCGTCGCCGCGCGCCGATCGAGGGGAATGAGCGCGACGCCGGCGCACACGCGCGCGAGATGGTCCTTGTACTGAAAGTCACCGGGATCATCGACGAAGGCGGCGAGATCGACGTCGAACCGGCGGGCGAGATGCTCAACCGTGCGCCAGCTGCGGATCTTGTCGCCCTTGTCCGGGGGATAGGGAATCCGGTGCGCGAGATAAAGAACGCGCGCGCGGGTCACGGAAAATTCCTCGCCGCGATCGGCCCGAGGAAATTCGCGACCGGCAGCGGCAGCTTCTTCCAGATTTCGACGAAGCGCGTGAATTTCGGATTGTTGGGGTTGACGTTCGGCAGCTCCTTCGCGCGCACGAGCGCCACATGATAGACGAGCGGCTTTCCTTCGAACCCCCAATAGGTCTTCGTCGCCGAATGCGTCGAGCCGACCTTGCTGCGGCCGAAGTCGAAGAGCGTGATCCCGCGCAGGACCGCCCGTCGCATCAGCGAATAATAGAGATAGTCATAGGCGCGCATGCTGCGGCCCGCCTCGCCGCCGCCGATGTAATAGGGCATGACGCGGTCGCGCCGCCAGAAGGAGAAGAGCCCCGCGACCGGCTCGCCGTGACGCTCGACAAGCGCGATGTCGGCGTCGTCGCCGAATTTTTCCTTCAGCAGGCGGAGGAACCGCTTGGGCATCGCCGGCGTGCCGAGGTTTCGAAGCGCCGCCGCATAAACATCATAGAAATCATCGACGCTCTGGTCGAGCCGGAACGAGTCCTCATTGGCCTCGTCGATCCGCAGGGATTTCTTGACTTCCGCGCGACGGTTGCGCGGCAGCCAGTCGCGGATCTTGTCGGCGTCCGCCGGCATTTCCTTCTCGAACGACTCGTAGGCGCCCGCCTTCTCGATCCATCCTTCGCCGGGCGAAGGGCCGCCGCGCAGCTCGACATACCGGACATTGAGCCGCCGCCCGAGATTGAGCGCCTCCGCTCCCAGCGCCGCGATCACCTCATCGTCATCCGCGACGATGCCGCCCCCGATGCCGAAGGCGGTCGATATCAGCGACCGGCCGAGCAAAGGCGAGGAAACCAGCGTCAACGGCAATACGCCGCATAACCGGCCGTCACGCTCTGCGCAGAGATGAAAGCTCTTAAACCCGTATGCTTCCGCGACCGCTTCCAGCCAGCGATGATCGTGAAAGAGCGTCGCCGCCGGCCGCTCGGCGACATAGTCGATCCAGCGGCCGGTGTCCTTCGGCTGCATCGGCCGGACTGTCAGCGCGCCGCTCATGAAAGCCCGAGCGCCTCATCGAGGCGCGTCCAGCGATAGGCCGAAATAAGGCGCGCGAGCTTTGCTTCCATGGCCCCGAGATTCACATAATGGCGGAGCTTCGATTTCCAGGGCGCGGCGGCGATGCGCGGCTGTTCCGGATCGATCTCCCACGGGTGGAGATAAAAGATCGCCGGTCCCCCGATCGTCGCCGATGCGCGATCGAGGAGCCCCTTCGACAAAGCGTAGGGAGCGGCGCGGAACCAGCCGCCGCCGGCGCAGCTGACGCGCTTTCCGAAAATTTCTGCGGTGGCGACCGGCGCTTCGATAACCCCGCCGACGCGATGGGGCCCGCGCGGCGCATCCGGATCGCCGTAGTGATCGTGCGCGATGGGGTGGCTTGACGATGAATAGTCGTGCCCCGTCTCGCCGAGAATTTCATACGCCCACGGCGTGCGGTTGTCGATCGAGAAGCCGGCCGCGCGAAAGCCGCGCACGCGCGCGCCGCTCGCTTCTTCAAGAATGCGCTTTGTCTTGACGAGGTCGGCGCGGAATTCATCCGGGCTCTGATCGAACACTTTCTTGTGGTCGTAGCCGTGGCTGGCGACCTCGTGGCCGCGCGCAGCGATGTCGCGCATCAGGGCGGGCGCGCGCTCCGCGACCCAGCCGAGCGTGAAGAACGTCGCCTTCGCGCCGCCCTCGTCGAAGAGGTCGAGAAGACGGCGCGTATTGTCTTCGGCGCGGAGCGCAAATCCGTCCCAGTCGTCGCGCCCGATGACGCCGGAGAACGCCCAGACCTGGAAATAGTCTTCGACGTCGACCGACATGGCGAAGCGGGCGGGCGCAGCCATCGCAGGCGTTCCTTCAGGGCGCGAGGCCTAGACTGTCGGGCGATAAATCCGGATCGCCCGACGGTCTAGTTTTTTCGTGGTCGCGCCGGGCTTCGAAAAACCGATGATTCCACTTTTTCGCCCGGCGCTCTAACGCCAGGCGTTGCGAATTTCCGTCAGCAGCGTCTCGGCGCGGCCGAGGCTCGCCTCGATCTGCTCCCGGCGGCGGCGGCGGCGGCTGTCGATCTCGGTAAGCTGCCGGCGCAGGCGCGCAACGCTTTGATGCGCGCGCTTGAGTTCATCGCGCGTATCGTTGATCGAGGCGACGACCGAAGCCTTCCACGCGACGGGATTCTCCGCATAGGCCGGATGCTCTTCAGCGGCGGCGGCGTCGAATTCGGCCTCGCCCTCAACATCGACATCCTCGACGGGACCAGGATCGACGGCCGCGGATTGGTAAACCTGCGGCGGCGGGGGCGCATCTTCGGCCGGCGCCAACAGTTCGCCGGCGCGTTCGCGGATTTCCGCCGTCTGGTGGTCGCGCTGAACGATACGCGCCGCTGCGATCGCGCTCGCGACGTCATCGAGCGTGGCGGCCTCCGGCTCCGGCTGCGCCCTTGTGCTGGCAAGGGGTGCGGATTTGGTCCGGCCTGCTTTGAGGCGATCGAAAACGCTCGCGCCGGCGGGCGCGGCGGCAACGGGCTCACGCGCCGAACGCGGCGCTTCTGA
>CAZNXR010000032.1:0-11523 GCA_964576815.1 uncultured Caulobacterales bacterium
GACTTCGAACCCGCAGGGTTCGCAAGCGCGACCGCGCGCCGGCCGGTCAGGCCGCCCCGTCGGGGCCGCGCGCAAAGCGCGCTGGCGCGAGACATCAAACAATGACGGCGAAAGCAGGAAGACTTCGAGCCTGCAGAGTTCGCAAGCGCGACCGCACGCCGGCCGGTCAGGCCGCCCCGTCGGAGCCGCGCGCAAAGCGCGCTGGCGCGAGACACTAACAATGGCGGAGAGGAAGGGATTCGAACCCTCGATACCGTTTAACGGGTATACGCCCTTAGCAGGGGCGCGCCTTCGACCAGCTCGGCCACCTCTCCGGTCGGGCGGGACCATGTCCGCATCGGCGGGGGAGCGCAAGGCTTGACCGGGGGCTTCCGCGAAAGAAATCAGCGCTCGATCGCTTCCGCATCGGCGGGCGGGCAAGGGGTTGCGCCGCCCTGCAGCTCGGCGAATGCGCCGGCGTTGAGGTCGTCGGCGGAAGCTTCTTCCTTGGCCGTTTCCGCGATGAAGTCGGTATAGCCTGCGCAAGGATCGGGCGATGATTGCGCCGCCGGGGGCGTCAGGCCTTCGGCCGTGTAGGCGGTCTCACTTTCCGCGCGGGCGGCCTCGCCGTCGATCGGCGCCATGACCAGTGGAAGTTCCGACGATTGAGCAGGCGCGCTGTTCTGCGTCTCGACGGTCTCCTTTGGTGCGGCCTGCTTCACGGTCGCGCGTGCGGGCGCCGGTCTTGCGTCATTGTGTTCGCCGGGAGGCGCAGCCTGGGTTTTCTTCTGGCGGAACGACGGGCGCCGCCCGCGCGTCTCGGTCTTTGTCGCTTTATCCGCGCTTGCCGCGGCGGCGGCGTTCGCCGGTTGCGGTTTGAGGCGCAAATGCGGCGCAGTTTCTGCGACCGCCGCGAGCGGAAGTAGAACCTCCTTGGCGAGCACGAGAATGCGCGGCTGCACGTCGGGGATGACGCCGGGCGCGGACAGCGCCGGGATCGCGCCGATGCGCCCGCGCGCGGCGCCGCGTTCGATGTCCAGCGCGAGCGCGCCCGCGATCGGCGCCTTTGCAAGGCGGCTGCGATAAATCTGACTGTTCTCAAGGACGCGTTGCACGTAGTTGCGCGTCTCCTCGAACGGAATCTGCTCCATCCAGTCGAGCGGATCGATCGCCGCGCCGCGCGGGTCGCCATAGGCCTCGACCCACTGGGTGACGCGATTTGGCCCCGCATTATAAGCGGCGAACGTCATGATCCATGAGCCCTGATATTTGCTGATGAGGTGCGAAAGATGCGCCGAGCCGAGCGTCATGTTGTAGGTCGGATCGGTGAGCAGCGCGTCGCGCCGGTAGGGAAGACCCTCCTTCCGCGCCGTAATCTCGGCTGTCGACGGGATAAGCTGCATGACGCCGCGCGCGCCGGCGCGGGAAAACGCCTTGGGATTGAACTCGCTTTCCTGCCGCGAGAGGCCGAGTATGATCTCAGGGGGCGCGAAGCGGGTCGCCTGCTTCGGCACGGAAATCTCCGGATAAGCGACATCGCCGACAAAGGCGCCGATGCGCGTCCCGACCTTGCCCGCGCGCACTGCGACATGCGGTGCGCCGACTTTCAGGGCGAGATCGGCAAGCTCACGAAACTCGCCCGGCGACTGCAGCCGGTCGTCGATATGATAGGAGAAAATCAGAAAGGCGCGGTCATCCTTGATGTCCGTCAGCATGCGGAGCGCAGCGACGGCGGGGCGGGAGCCGAACCGCGCCTTTTCTTCCGGCGTCGCCGGAAAACCGGGGTCGAAAACGATATTGAGCGCGTCGCCGCCGATCTTCTCCGCGGCGAGCTGGCCGTAGAACGTGTAGATGTGCTTCGCCGCTTTGCCGTAGCGTTCGCGGGCGAGCGCCTCCTCGCCTTTTTCCTCGGCGGCGCGGCCGAGCCAGTACCAGCCGCGCGAAATCGAGATCGGCGCCGCGACATTGCCGGCGAGCGCGGCGAAATGACTCTCGGCGCGCACAGGGTCCTTGAGGAACCTGAGCGCGATCCAGCCGGCGTTGAACTCCGCCTCCGCGAATTCGCCCGAACCCGGTTCAAGCCCATGATGCGACGCCATCGAGTAGGCGTCCGCGTAAAGCCTGTTCTTCAGCGCCCAGCGCATCAGGAGCTGCTGCTCTTCCCACCAGCGCGCGGGATTCCTGAGGACCGCAGGGTCGGTCGGGGCGCTGCGAGCAAGGGCTATCGCCCGTGGTTCTTCCTGCCGCCTTCGGAAATAGCGGATCGCCGCCAGCATGACGCCCGCATCGGCGCGGTCTTCCGCCGATAGCGCGCTGTAGGCGTTCGCCGCATTTGCAGCGCCAAGAAGGAGGTCGGCGCGCACGCTGGCGCGCCGGCGCTCGGCGCCCGTCAGATAGGTGATCGAGCGCTTCGCAGTTCCGGCCTCGCGCGCGAACAACAGCCGATCGATGCGCGCGACATGGTCGTCCTGATTGAGGCGTCCGCCGTAATTGGCGATCAGGCGCTGCTCCTCGGCTAACGTGAAATTGTTCTTCCGCCAGGCGTCCTTGATATGAATGATCGCCGCGTCGGTTTCGCCCTTGGCGAACTGAGCGCGCGCGAGTTGCAGCTTGCCCTCGCCGGTGACGGGATCGCGGGTGTCGAAAAATTCGAGCACCTCCGACGCCGGCAGCGTTGCGGTCATCCGCTTTTCGACATGGCTCTGGATCTTGTTGACCGAAGGCCACTCGGGATGGGCGTCGAGGAAGGCGTCGGCGTCCCTAACCCTGACGAGCGGATCCTCGGCGTCGAAATAATACCACTCGCCGAGCGCGCGGGCGGCCGGGTCGGCTATCTCGCGCGTGACGGCGCGCGCGCCGGTGAAATCGCGTTTTCCGATCGCCTTCCTGACGGCGTCAAGCCTGCTGAAATCCGCCTCGGTCAGGAACGCCGGGGCCGCAGCAGCAACCATCGTAGGCGCGAATGGAGCGGCCGACGCCGCTCCCGCGGCGGCCGCGACGCAAAGGCCCAGCACGGCGCGCTTCAGAAATTCCGACGATGACCTAGGCAATACCCATCCCCTTCAAAAACCTGACGGACCCCGAACCCGTTTGAAGATTACGCAATCCGTCCGGGATTTCACCCCTTCGCCCTTGAAAGCGCGTAAACTTGCCCGCTTTTCCGGCAAGCTGTATCCGGGGCGCCAATAAGAAACCGGCCAATACCATGAAATTCCTCGAAGGCTCGCTGACGGCGCTGGTGACCCCCTTTTCCGGCGGGGCGATTGACGAGAAATGCTACGAGCGCCTGATCGAGCGTCAGATCGCCAACGGCACGGCCGCGATATGCCCCGCCGGCACGACAGGCGAATCGGCGACGCTCACCCACACCGAACACCGGCGCATCATCGACATCGCCGTCTCGGTCGCGGCGGGCCGCGTCCCCGTCGTCGCTGGGGCCGGGTCGAATTCGACCGCCGAGGCGATCGAGCTTGTCCGCTATGCCGAGAAGGCCGGGGCCGACGCGGCGCTCTGCGTCACCGGCTATTACAACAAGCCGACACAAGCGGGGCTGATCGCCCATTTCACCGCGCTCCATGAAGCGTCGCAGCTGCCGATCGTTCTCTACAACGTGCCGGGGCGGACGGTCGCCAATCTTTCCGTCGAGACGATCGGCGTTCTTTCGAAACTGCCGCGCATCATCGGTGTGAAGGATGCGACGGGCGATCTTGCCCGCGTCGCGCTTCAGCGTCTCGCGAGCGGGCCCGACTTCCTCCAGCTCTCCGGCGAGGACATGACAGCGGTCGGGTTCAACGCGATGGGGGGCAGGGGCTGCATCGGCGTCACCGCGAATGTCACGCCCGATCTCTGCGCGAAAATGCAGCGGGCCAGTCTCGCCGGCGATCTTGAGACTGCGCGCGCGCTGCAGGACCGGCTCGCCCCGCTCCATGACGTCATTTTCGCCGAGACCTCGCCGGCGCCGGTCAAATTCGCGATGTCGCTGATGGGGCTTTGTTCGGACGACGTTCGCCTGCCCCTTGTCGGGCCGACGGAGCCGACAAAGGCGCGCGTCAGGAGCGTCCTCAAGAAGCTGGAGCTTATCTCCTGATGACGGCGAAAAAGGAGGGCGCCTTCAAGGTCGTCGCCGAGAATCGCCGCGCGCGCTTCGATTACTTCATCGAGGACACGCTGGAAGCGGGGCTCCTCTTGACCGGCACGGAAGTCAAAGCGCTGCGCGAAGGCCGCGCGACGATCAAGGAAGCCTACGCTGCGCCGGAGAGAGACGGCATCTGGCTTATCAACGCCAACATTCCGGAATATTCCGCCGGTAATCGCGAGAACCACGAACCGAAGCGCCCGCGAAAATTGCTGCTGCACGCGAAGGAAATCGCGCGGCTGAGCCAAGCGGTGGAGCGCAAGGGCTATACGCTGGCGCCCCTCAAACTCTATTTCAACGAACGCGGCATCGCGAAGCTCGAAATTGGATTGGCGCTCGGCAAGAAGGCGCCCGACAAGCGCGACACGGAGAAGGAACGCGACTGGCAGCGGCAGAAAGGAAGGCTGCTCAGGGACCGGGGGTAAAAGACAGCGCGCTCCGTCATCCCGGGGCCGGCGAAGCCGGAACCCGGGATCCATCTCCCGAACTCTCAACGCGAGCGATGGTGACGGACAAGGACTGGATCCCGGGTTCGCGCGAAGACGCGCGCCCCGGGATGACGGAAATACCGTTCACTCGATTGCGGCGCTCAACGGCCAAACCCCTCCTTTGTCAGCCAGAAAACCTCGCCTTCGCCTTCCTCGCTGAGGGGCCAGAGGAAATCGAGATGAGCGTATTCTTCTTCGAGAATTTCGCGCCCTGTTCCGAACTCGCACAGAATTCCGCCGCCTGCGTTGAGGCGCTTGGGCGCCTCGGCGAGGATGCGCCGCACGATGTCGAGGCCGTCGGCGCCGCCGGCGAGCGCGATCGCGGGTTCGGCGCCGTATTCCGGGGGCAGCGCCATCATCGCCTGTTCGTCGACATACGGCGGATTGGTGATGATGATGTCAAATTTGCGCTTGGCGAGCGGCTCGAAGAGGTCGCCATGGTGAAGCGTGATGCGATCTCTCAGTCCGAAATCGGCGAAGTTGCGCGCCGCGACGTCGAGGGCGCCCGCGGAAATATCCGACGCATGCACTTCAGCTTCCGGAAAGCTGAGCGCGGCGAAGATCGCGAGGCAGCCTGAGCCCGTGCAGAGATCGAGGACTGACCTGACATCCTGCGGCGCGGGCAGGAACGCGGGCTCGCCGGCCAATATCTCGCCGATGTAAGAGCGCGGCACGATCACCCGCTCGTCGACGTAGAAAGGCAAGCCCTGAATATAGGCCTTGCCCAGCAGATAGGCGGCGGGCTTTCGCGTCGTCACGCGCGCGTCGATGAGCGCGGCGAGGCGCTCTTTCTCGGCAGCGGTGAGCCGTGCGTCGAGCCAGGGATTGATGTCGTCGATCGGCAGCGACAAGGCTTCAAGAACGATGAACGCCGCTTCGTCGATCGAGGTTCCAGCGCCATGCCCATAATAAAGATCGGCGCGCGTGAACGTGGTGACGGCGTAGCGCAGAAAATCGCGGACGGTCTTCAGTTCTGTCGTCATCGGCGCTTCTTGCCTTTGAAGCTTTTGCGCTCGGGGCGGCCGCGGCGCGGCGCTCTTGCGCGCGGTTTGAAGTCGGGGTCTTCCGAAGGCTCGGTCAGCATCTCGAAGACGAGCCCGCCGCGCAAGGGCGCCGCTTCGACAATCCGCACTTTCACCGCCGCGCCGAGCCGAAAGAAGGCCCCGGTCGCCATGCCGACGAGCGCATGGCGCTCCTCGACAAAGTCAAAGCGTTCTTCGCCGAGCCCTCGCGCAGGGATGAACCCGTCGGCGCCCGTCTCGTCGAGCATCACGAAAAGCCCGAAGCGCGTGACGCCGCGGATGCGCCCCGTAAATTCTTCGCCGACATGGGCTTCGAGATAGGCGGCGAGGTAGCGATCGGAGGCTTCGCGTTCGATGGCGACGGCGCGTCGTTCAAGATCGGAGATGAGCCCGGCGATGCGCGGAAGGCCCGCCGCCTCTTCCGCCGTCTGCCCGCCTTCGCCGAGACCGGCGGCGGCGACGAGTGCGCGGTGGATGGTGAGGTCGGCGTAGCGTCGGATGGGCGAGGTGAAATGCGAATAGCGCGGCAGCGCGAGCCCGAAATGGCCGAGATTTTCGGTCGAGTAGACTGCCTGCCGCTGCGCCCTGAGGACGATGTCCGAAATCATTTCCTGCTGACCGCGTTCGCCCGCGATCTTGAGGATCTGGTTGAATTGCGAGGGTTTCGGCGTTCCCTTGATGAGCGAATAGCCGAGATCGTCGAGATAGTCGCGAACGCTGTTGAGTTTCTCGGGGTCGGGCGTGTCGTGGACCCGGTAGATTTGCAGCGTGCGGCGCTGCTCCAGCGTTTCGGCGGCGGCGACATTGGCGAGGATCATGAATTCCTCGATCAGCCGGTGCGCGTCGAACCGCTCGCGTTTCAGGATGCGCGCAACCGAGCCGTCCTCGTTGAGGATGATCTTGCGCTCGGGAAGGTCGAGATCGAGCGGCGCGCGTTTGGCGCGCTCCTTCCAGCGCGTTTCGAAGGCGGTGTGGAGCGCGTGCACGGTCTCCGCGACGGCGCCGCTCGCCGTGCGGTCGCCGATGAGGCGTTGCGCGTCGCCATAGGAGAGCTTGGCCGCCGAGCGCATCATAATGCGCGAGAAGCGGTGGCGGCGTTTGACGCCGCCGGCGTCGATTGTCATTTCGACAGCGATCGCCGGCCGATCGAGCCCAAGCTTCAGCGAACAAAGGTCGTTGGAAAGCCGCTCGGGCAGCATCGGCACGACACGGTCGGGCAAGTAGATCGAATTGCCGCGGCGCTGCGCTTCGCGGTCGAGCTTGGAACCTGCGCGCACGAACCAGCTGACATCGGCGATCGCGACGATGATCTTGAACCCGCCGGGATTGGCCGGATTGTCGTCCAGCGCGGCCCAGACGGCGTCGTCGTGGTCCTTCGCGTCTTCGGGGTCGATGGTCAGCAGCGGCAGATCGCGAAGATCTTTGCGGCCGTCGAGCGTCGGCGGTTTTGCGCGCTCGGCTTCCTCGATCACGTCGCGCGGAATTTCGACGGGCGCGTCATGCGCGGCGAGCGCGATCAGCGAATAGGCGTTGCGATCGTCGACATGGCCGGCGATGCCCTTGACGCGGGCGCGGCCCAGACCGCCGCCGCGCCTTGGGTCTGCTTCGACCCAGACAAGATCCCCTTCTTTCGCGTCGCCGGCGTTGGCGCCGTCGAGGGCGAAGGTGTTGCGGGCGCGCCGTTCGACGGGTTCGGCGACGCCGCCGGACTTGGTCTTGCGAAATACGGCGAGGAAACGGTGGGCGCCGCGCCCCAAGGGGCGAATGATGCGCGCTTCATAACCGTCATCGCCGGCGGGGCTGAGGCGGGCGAGAAGGCGATCGCCGACGCCTGGCGCCGGCTTCACTTCTTTCGCGGCCTTCGCCGAGAGGCGGATGATCGGCGGCTCGGTCTCGCCTTCCCAGGAGGAAGGCAAGCACAGCATGTCGCCGTCATCATCGACCGACATGATATCGACTGCGAGGACGGGCGGCAGTGCGGTCGCGCTGGCGATCTTCCGGCGCCCGGCGGGCCGCGCGGCGCCGTCGGCCTGCATCTCCTTGATCAGCGTGCGAAGTTTGGCGCGGTCCTCCGCCTTCACATTAAAGGCGCGCGCAATATCCCGGCGCGAGGTCTCACCTTCCGCCTCGTGGAGGAAGGTCGCGATTTCTTCTTTGGTCGGAAAACGCGGCGGGCGGTTGGGTTTCGCCAAGCGGGTCACATCGGGAACGGCGCGTCCGCCCTAGCATGTTCGCGCCGCGGCGCTAATCGCCGATTCTCAAGGGGTCGAACGGACGGCCATCGACACGGATTTCATAGTGGAGATGAACGGCGGTCGCGTTGCCGCTGCGCCCTGTGCGCCCTACGGACGCACCCGCGCCGATCCTAGCGCCGTCGCGCACGCCGGGCGCGAGGTCCGAAAGATGCGCATAGAGCGTCGAGACGCCGCGGCCATGGTCGATTTCGACAGTAAGCCCATAGCCGCGCTGGTCGCCCGCAAAGGCGACCCGTCCGCCGGCGCCCGCGACGACGGCGCGCGGCGCGCCGGTATAAAGATCAAGGCCGTTATGAAAGGCGACCCGGCGCGACGTCGCTCTTGGACCGTACGCTGAGGAAATACACGCCGCGACCGGCGCGCGGGCGATGGTGATCCCGCGTACAATGGCGAAGGGCGTATAGCCGATGACGCCGCGATAAGCATTTGACGCAGGCGCATTCGAGACATGCACGCCCGGACAAAGCTCCAAGGCCGAAACCGACCACGGCTCACCGGCGTGACGCGGCGGCGCTGTCGCGCAAGCGCTGAGGAGGAGGGCGACGACAAAGGGACGCATGCGCGGCATAAGAGCAATTTACGCAACCAGATTTTGGCGAAAGCTTAACCGCGTCAGCACGATTGCGCGAGGGCGGCGGCCTTAACATCAGGTCTTCGGCCACAAGACCATCTGCGTGCACCGGAACAGCGCCATGGTCTTGCCGGTCGCGACATTCCAGACCTTTGCATCCCAGAGCTGCGTCGTGCGGCCGAGATGCAAGGCTTCCGCGCGGCAGGCGATGACGCCCTCAAGCGCGGTGCCGAGAAAGTTCGTCTTGAGTTCGATGGTGGTGAAGCCGCTCGCTCCCTCGGGCAGCGCGCGCACGCAACCATAGCCGCAACAGGTGTCGGCGAGCGTGACGACCGATCCGGCGTGCAGGAAACCGTTCGGCGCCAGCAGCTCTCGTCTTACCTGAAGCCTCGCTTCGACCCAGCCTTCGCCGACGCCGGTGACATCGACGCCGAGCAGGCCGGGAAGCGCCCCGCGCCCGGCCGCGTTGAAGTCTGACGGCGCCTCGGACATGTCGGCTCCTATTTTCGCGCCAGCCTGATCCATTGCTCGATGACGAAGTCGATATGCGCGTCGTCCTTGATGAGGTCGTCGTGGACGAGCAGACCGGTCATCATCGCGCGCGAGATCGACAGGATCGCATCGAGTTCTGCGGCGGTGCGCGTCGTCGCGGGCAACAGCTCGGCGAGCTCGGCGTCGATCGCTTCGCGCCAGCGCGCGAGCGCCGGTGTGATCCGCCGGCGGAGGTTTTCATCCGTTCGAGAAGCGACGAGTATTTCGAGCAAAGCGGCGAAGTCCTCGCTCTTGAACTGTTCACGCCAGGACCGCTTGACGATCTCGGCGAAGGCGTCCGGCGAAACCGACAATTCCAATCTTGCGCGCGCGAACCAGCGCACCGAGCGGGTGAGCAGGTAATCCGTAAGCGCGGCGATCAACGAGTCCTTCGAAGGGTAATGGTGCTGCAAGGCGCCCTGGCTGACGCCCGCGCGCCGGGCGACCTTAATGATGGACGTGCCGTGGAAGCCCTCGCGAGCGAGCTGGGCGACCGCCGCCTCGCAGACGCGAAGGCGCATCGCCTCGCTCTTTTCGCGCTGACGGCTGTAGATTTCGGCGTCTGCATCCGGCGCTTGACCGGCGAAACTCTCGTCCATACGCCATGGACGAAACAGCGGGGACCGCCCGCTGTCAACGAAACCGGGCAGTTTTGGGAGACTTTCATGCAGTTGACCGCCGAACACGAACAACTGCGCGCGACGCTGAAAAAGTTCATCGACGCGGAGATCAATCCCCATGTCGATAAATGGGAGGAAGCGGAAATTTTCCCCGCGCATGAGGTGTTCAAGGGGCTAGGGCGTCTCGGTCTTCTCGGCGTCAACAAGCCGGTCGAATATGGCGGCATGGGGCTCGACTGGTCCTACGGCGCGGTGGTCGCCGAGACGCTCGGCCACATCAATTGCGGCTCCGTGCCGATGGCGATCGGCGTGCAGACCGACATGGCGACGCCGGCGCTCGCCCGGTTCGGATCGGACGCGGCGAAGGACGATTTCCTGCGCGCTTCGATCAGCGGCGACTATGTCGCCTGCCTCGGCGTTTCGGAGGTCGGCTCCGGCTCCGACGTCGCCTCGATCAAGACGACCGCGAAGAAGGACGGCGACGACTACGTCATCAACGGCGGCAAGATGTGGACGACCAACGGCACGCAGGCCGACTGGATGTGCCTCCTCGCCAACACCTCCGACGATCAGGCCCACCGCAACAAGACGCTGATCGCGCTGCCGCTCCGCGACGATGACGGCAAACTGAGGAATGGCGTCGAAATCGCGCGCAAGCTGAAGAAGCTCGGCATGCGTTCGTCCGACACCGCGCAGTTCTTTTTCGAGGATGTGCGGGTGCCCCAGCGCTACCGCATCGGCGAGGAGGGCGCGGGCTTCATGTACCAGATGATGCAGTTCCAGGAGGAACGGCTCTGGGGCGCGCTGTCGGGCCTCGTCGCCATGGACAACACGATCGACGCGACCATCGACTACACCCGCCAGCGCAAGGCCTTTGGCCAGTCGATCCTCGACAATCAGGTCGTGCATTTCCGTATGGCGGAACTCAAGACCGAAGTGCAGGCGCTGCGCTCGATGACGTGGGACGCGGTCGAGAAGATGCTGAACGGGGAAGACGCCACGATGCTCGCCTCGATGGCGAAGCTGAAGGCCGGGCGCCTCCTCCGTGAACTGAACGATTCCTGCCTTCAATATTGGGGCGGCATGGGCTTCATGGAGGAGAGCCTCATCTCCCGCGCCTATCGCGACGGTCGCCTCGCCTCGATCGGCGGCGGCGCCGATGAAGTGATGCTGTCGATCATCTGCAAATATATGGGGACGCTGCCCGGCAAGACGAACCGGAAATAGGGAAGGGGCCCTAAAGCTCCTTGGCCTTTTTCCTGACCCGCGCCGGCCGGTTCTCGACGCCAAGGACCTCCACGGCCCGGGCGCGAAAGCGTTGCTTCGAGGCGCTGTTGAGGCGGTCATAGTCGCGCAGCCTTCGGCCCGGTTCCTCGCTGTAAAGGTCGGCCGCGACCTGATCGACGAGACCCTGTTCGGCGCCCTCAAGGCTCGCCCAATAGGCGGTGAAGGGCTCCGTCCGGCCCGCTGACGGCAACAGGAGAACGACAGCGATAGCCAGACCGGCGAGGATTCGCAGACGCAAAGGAGGTAGCTCCCGGAACGCAACTGTTACAGAGCGTACAGAAAGGCGCTTTCGGTGCATTGAAGAGGTGTCCCGTAATTCGTCAGCGGGCGTTAATCCTGCTCTAAGGCTAAGGCCGCGGGGAGCCTTGCGCGCCCCCCTCTCTTCCGCTATCGACCCGGCTCCCTGGGACCTGAGGTCCCGGCCGACATCCAGTCCGACAGAGGCGTCCATGGCCGTTCCAAAGCGAAAAACCTCCCCGTCGCGCCGCGGTATGCGCCGCGCCCATGACCGGCTCTCGACCCCGACTTTTGTCGAGGACAAGGAGTCCGGCGAGCTGCGCCGTCCGCACCATGTCGATCTGAAGTCCGGCCGGTATCGCGGGCGCAAGGTGCTGGAGCCGAAGGGCGAATAACGC
>CAZNXR010000033.1:0-11425 GCA_964576815.1 uncultured Caulobacterales bacterium
CCGCGCACCGCACGCGCAGCAAGCGACCGCGAGCGCCAGAAACGCGGCTCAGTCATTCGGCGGCCTGGCGCCCGCCGGAGCGCGCAGCGTCGAGGACGGCGATAATTTCCGTCAGCACGCGCTCGCCGCTCGCTTCGGCGGAACGACGTGCTGAATCGGCCATCGCTTTTCGCGTCAATTCGTCTGCGAAGAGACGGCGCGCCGCTGCGGCGAGATCGCGTTCGTTGCGGACAAGCGCTGAGCCGCCGGCGCTGCGCATGTCGCGGTAAGTCTCCGCGAAATTGAACACGTTCGGCCCGTGCAGGATCGCCGGACCGAGCCGCGCGGGTTCAAGCGGATTGTGGCCGCCTTTGTCAGCGAGGCTGCCGCCCACGAAAGTCGCGCCGGCGATCCGGTAGAAAAGGCCGAGTTCGCCTAGCGTGTCGGCGACATAGAGCTCTGTTTCCGGGGCGATCGCGGCGCCCGCCGCGCGTCTTGCCGCGCGCAGCCCCGCCGCGCCCGCCGCCGCTTCAATCTCCGGTCCGCGCGCTGGATGGCGCGGCGCGACTATGACAAGCAGCCGGGAAATTTCTGCCCGCAGGAGAAGCATCGCCTCAATAATCTTGTCCTCTTCGCCGGGGTGGGTAGACGCGGCGAGCAGGACCGGCCGATCCCCAACTTCCATGGCGAGGGCGGCAAGCGCGGCTTCTTCGGCCGGAAGCGGCGCAGCGGCGTTCTTCAGATTGCCAAAAGTCGGAACCTCGCGCCGGGACAGAACAGAAAGCCGTTCCGCATTCTGATGATCCTGCGCGACGAGAAAGTCGAATTGGGAGAGGAGATAACGGATCGTCTGCGGCCGCCTCCTCCACGTTTCGAAGGAACGCGGCGAAACACGCCCGTTGACGAGCGCCATGAAGCCGGCCGTCGCGCGCGCTTTGAGGATAAGGTTGGGCCAGAACTCCGACTCGACGAACAGCGCCATGTCGGGCCGCCAATGTTCGAGAAAACGTCCGACGAACGCAGGATGATCGAGCGGCGCGAACTGGTGAAAAGCGCGCGGCGGAAGGCGTTCCGCCATCAACCTTGCGGATGTGACGGTGCCCGTCGTGACGAGCGCCGACAGGCCGGAATCACGCGCCGTGAGCCGTTCAACCAGCGGCACGACCGAGAGAGATTCGCCGACGCTTGCGCCATGAATCCAGCAGAGCCGGCCCTCCGGCCGCGGTTTCGCCGTTTCGCCGGAACGCTCGCCGAGGCGGCCTTCATCCTCCTTTCCCTCTGCCAGCCGGCGCCGCAGCAGCGCGCGCGCAAAAGGGCCGCCCGCGCCGCTGGCGGCGCGGTAGAGTTTCAACCCCCATGGCTCCGTGGGCGGAATATCGTCCACAACCATCACCCCTGCAGCGCCGCGTCGGCGTCGGCGACCGCGGCGTTCAGTTCATCCTCAAGCCGGCGCCGCGCTTCTTCGAGCGCCTTCTCGTCGGCGCCCGGTTCTACATGGATCGGCGCCCTGGCGGCAAAGGCCATGCGCGAAAATGGCTGGGTCAGCACAAACCTGTCCCACGTCGATAGCCGCGTCGCCCTGCTCGCCGCATAGCCGGCGGGAAGAATCGGGGCGCCGGTCAAAGCGGCGAGGCGGACGGCCCCGATCTTGGCGATCTCCGCTGGGCCGCGCGGGCCGTCAGGCGTGATGCCGACGATGGCGCCGGATTTGAGGGCGACGGCCATGGCCGCGACGGCCGGCGCGCCGGACTTGTTCTTTTCCGGTTTTTTCGGATCGTTCGCGGAACCACGGATCATCTCGACGCCAAATCCCTTGACCGCCGCCGCGATCAGTTCGCCGTCGCGGTGACTCGAAATCAGCATATGGACGGGCCGGTCGGCTTCCCTGCGCATGATCGGCCCCATCAACAGCCGCGCATGCCAGAAGGCGAGGATGAACCCCTTATCGCCGCTAAGGAGCGAATCCGCATGCTCGCGGCCGACAAAGATCCGGCGAGAGGTCGCCGCCACCAGCCTGATATAGGCGCCGACGCCGGCGCTGATGACGACGCCCGCCGCCTGCGATCTCAGAATGGATTTTGTGACGGATGCCATTGGCCGGGCTGCATAGGCGGCTGTGCGGGCGGCGACAAGCGCTGCAGCGTCCTTGCGCCTGCGTTCTTTGCGGCGCGCCGGCGCGCTGCTATCAGCCTCAACGATCATGCGCCACTTCACGCACAGGAACGGCGTCCTCCATGCTGAGGAAATCAGTCTCGAACGCCTCGCTGCGGCGGTCGGGACGCCTTTTTATTGTTACAGCTCCGCGACGCTGCGCCGTCACTTGCGCGTCTTCAGGGAAGCCTTCGCCGGCGCCGATGCGCTGATCGCCTATTCGGTGAAAGCGAATTCCAATCTCTCCGTATTGCGCTTGCTCGCCGCCGAGGGCGCGGGCGCCGACGTCGTTTCCGGCGGCGAACTCCGCCGCGCCCTCGAAGCGGGTGTCTCGGCGGGCAAGATCGTCTTTTCGGGCGTTGGCAAGACGCGGGCGGAAATGGCCGCCGCGATCGATGCGGGCATCCTTCAATTCAACGTCGAATCTGAGCCGGAACTCCTCGCGCTCGATGAAGTCGCGCGCGCCAGGGGCGCCGTCGCGCCCATCGCATTTCGCGTCAATCCCGACATCGCCGCCGGCGGCAATGAGAAGATTTCGACCGGCAAGGCGGAAGACAAGTTCGGCGTGCCATGGCGGCGCGCGCGCGACATCTACGCCCGCGCCGCGACGCTGAAGGGCGTCCGGGTCGAGGGCGTCGATATCCATATCGGCTCGCAGATATCCGATCTTGAGCCGTTCGAGCGCGCGTTCCTGCGCGTTGCGGAGCTTGTGAACTCGCTGCGGGCGGACGGCCATACGATCAAGCGGCTCGATCTCGGCGGCGGCCTCGGCGTTCCTTACGGCGACCCGGCGGCGAAGGCGGCCGATCCTCCGTCTCCGGATGAATACGCGGCGATGGTGAAGCGTATCGCCGCGCCCCTCGGCGTGAAGCTGGTGCTCGAACCCGGGCGGATGATCGCCGCGAACGCCGGCGCGCTGGTCGCGCGCGTTCTTTATTTAAAGGAGGGCGAGGGCCGCGCCTTTCTGATCCTCGACGCCGGCATGAATGATCTTCTTCGCCCGGCGCTCTACGGCGCGTTCCACGAAATCGTCGCCGTCGCGCCGCGTCCGGGCGAGGCGCGCGCCTACGATGTAGTCGGCCCCGTGTGCGAGACTGGAGACCGTTTTGCAAAGGCGCGCATGCTGGCCCCGCTTGAGGCCGGGGATCTCGTCGCCTTTATGACCGCCGGAGCCTATGGCGCCGCGCTTTCCTCTTCCTACAATTCGCGCCCGTTGGCGCCCGAGGTGCTGGTTGACGGCGGGCGCTTCGCCCTCATCCGGCAGCGCCCGTCCTATGACGACATGGTTGCGGGGGAGAGAAACGCGGCGTGGACCGAATAGCGCGCCGGCGGCGTTGCGGACCTGCGCGCTTTTGCCTATCTCCGGCCGCATGAACAGCGAAAAAGCGCAGGCTCTTCTCGACACCGTACTCGCCAAGGCGAAGGTCGCCGGCGCCGACGCCGCCGACGCCGTCCTCTATCATGCAGTGTCATCGAGCGTTTCCTGGCGCATGGGCGCGCTCGAAGACGTCGAGCGGTCGGAGGGCGCTGACCTCGGCCTCAGGATTCTTGTCGGCAAACGGCAGGCGATCGTTTCAACGACCGACATTTCCCCGGCGAGCCTTGGAACGCTGATCGAACGCTGTGCGGCGATGGCGAAAGCCGCGCCCGAGGATCCGTACGCCGGTCTTGCGCCGGCGGAGCGGCTCGCGCATGCGCCGTTTCCCGATCTCGATCTCGGCGATTACCTTGAGCCTTCGACAGAAGAACTGAAATTCCGCGCCAGGATCTGCGAGGCGGCGGCGCTCGCCGTCAGGGGCGTCACTAACTCCTCCGGGGCCGGCGCATCCTATGGGGAAGGGCGCAAATGGTTTGCGACGAGCCACGGTTTCTTCGGCGAGACCGGCGGTTCCTCGCATTCGGTTTCGGTCAGCGTGATCGCCGGCGACGACAGCGGCATGGAGCGCGATTACGACTATGATTCCAAAACGCACTGGTCCGACATGAGGGCGCCGGAGTCGATCGGCCAGCGCGCCGGCGAACTGACGGTCGAGCGCCTGTCGCCGAAGCGCGTCAAGAGCGGCAAGGCGAAGGTCATGTACGATAACCGCTTGTCGAATTCCCTTGTCGGTCACCTCGCCGGGGCCGCGAACGGCGCAGCGATCGCGCGCGGCGTCAGTTTCCTCAAGTCGAAGAAGGGCGAGCGGATTTTGCCGAAGGGCGCCTTTGTCGTTGATGATCCGTCCATTCGCCGCGGGCACGCTTCGCGTCCCTTCGACGGCGAAGGACTGCGAGCGACGGCCTATAACGTGATCGACGACGGCGTCCTCACCGAGTGGTTCCTTAATTCCGCGCAGGCGCGCCAGCTGGGCCTGCAGTCGAACGCACGGGCGACGCGCGGCGTTTCCGGGGCTCCCGGTTCGGGGCCGACCAACCTTTATCTCAAGCCAGGACCTATTTCCTTCGACGCGCTGATGAAGAAGATGGGAACCGGCCTTCTTGTCACCGACATGTTCGGGCCTCAGGTCAACTCCAACACAGGGGACTATTCCGTCGGTTGTTCGGGATTCTGGGTTGATAGCGGCGCGAAAGCCTTTCCGGTGTCGGAGATCACCATCGCCGGCAATCTTTTCGAGATGTACGCGAATCTGGAAGCCGCCGACGACCTCGAATTTCGCGGCGCGATCAACGCGCCCGCGGTTTTCGTCGGCGAAATGACCGTCGCAGGCGAATAGCTCGTCAATTCGGAGTTTGAGGATCACCGATGCCTGACAAACAACTTCTCCACCTGGTTTTCGGCGGCGAGCTTGAGAACCTTGAGGAAGTCAAATTCCGCGACCTGACCGCGCTCGACATCGTCGGCGTTTATCCGAGCTACGCCGAAGCGGAGAAGGCCTGGCGCGCCAAGGCGCAGCAGACGATCGACAACGCGCATATGCGCTACTTCATCGTGCACATGCATCGCCTTCTCGATCCGGACGGCGATGGAAAGTTTTGAGCTTGGGCGCGCCGCTCTCCCGCGAGGCGTTCAGGACGCCGGAAGGGCGAAAGCGGGCGATGCGCGATTTCGCCTTCGGCGACCACGCCGTGTTGCGCGCGCTTTATGACAACAGCCATGAGGTCGCAGCCGGCGTCTATCGCAGCTTTCAACCCTCGCCGGCGCACCTTGCGCGATGGGCCGAACGCGGCGTCAGGACCGTTGTCAACGTGCGAGGAGAAAAGCCGAGCGCGGCGCTTTTCCTCGAAGAAGAAGCATGCGCACGGCTCGGCCTGACGCTCGTCAATTTCAGGCTCTTTTCGCGCGAGGCGCCGTCGGCGGAAACGCTTGAGGGTCTGCGTGCGCTCTTCGAGCGCATCGAATATCCCGCGCTCCTCCACTGCAAGTCAGGCGCGGACCGCGTCGGGCTGGCGGCGGCGATGTATCTCTTCATGAAGGGCGGCGCGCCGCTTGACCGAGCACTTAATCAGCTGTCGCTGCGCTACGGGCACATCCGCGCGGGCAAGACCGGCGTCATCGACGCGGCGTTCGATCGCTATCTCGCCCACGCGCGACAGGCGCAAATCCCCCTGACGGACGTAGAAGCCTTTCTGCGGTGGGCGGCGAGCGGCGCCTATGACCCGGCGCTGATCAAGGCTGAGCATCGGGGAAAATGGTGGGGGAATCTGCTGACGGAGCGCCTGCTCCGCCGCGAGTGACGGCGCGGCTTACGCCTGCTGGAGACGCAGCGCCTTCGCGTAATAGCCGCCGCGCGCGACGAGCGCGTCGTGCGTGCCGCTCTCGATGATACGGCCCCGATCCATGGCGACGATGAGGTCGCTTGCGCGGATCGTCGACAGGCGATGCGCGATGACGAGGGTCGTTCGCCCTTTCATGAGGCGCGCGAGCGCCGTCTGGATCGCGGCCTCAGATTCTACATCGAGGGCCGACGTCGCTTCGTCGAGAAGAAGGACCGGCGCGTTTTTGAGGAAGGCGCGCGCAATAGCGATGCGTTGGCGTTCCCCGCCTGAAAGCGCATTGCCGCGGTCGCCCGCGAGCGTTTCATATCCCTTCGGCAGCCGGCGGATGAAGGTGTCTGCGGCGGCGGCCTCTGCGGCGGCGATTATCTCAGCATCGCCGGCGCCCTTGCGGCCCATCGCTATATTTTCGGCGATCGTCTCATTGAACAAGAAGGCGTCTTGCGACACGAGCGCAATGCTATCCCTGAGCGAGTCGAGCGTCACGCCGGCGATCGCCTGCCCGTCGATCCGGATCTCGCCGGATTGCGGTTCATAAAGGCGCAGGAGGATATTGAAGACGGTCGATTTGCCGGCGCCGGATTCCCCGACGAGCGCCACCGTCTTTCCCGCCGGGACGTCGATCGAAAAGCCGTCGAGCGCGTTATTGCCGCCGTCATAAGAAAATCGGACATCCCGAAAGGCGATTGCGCCGGGTCCGGCCGCGAGCGGCTTTGCATCAGGCCGATCGACGATACGCGGCGCGGTGTCGAGAATTCCCGCAATTCTCTCAAAAGCGCCAAAACCTTCCTGCGCGACGGCGTTGAGGGTCGAGAGCCCGCGCGCCGGCTGCGACAGCATCAACAGCGCGATGATGAAAGAGATGAACTGCGGCACGTTGAGCGCGCCCGCCTCGATGCGCATGGCGACGACGGCGATGACGATCGCCATGGCGACCGAGCCGACAAAGAAAATGAAGGGCTCATTGAGCGCGCGCAGGCGCGCCATTTTAAGGAGCGTCTGCAGCCGGTCATCGAAGGCGCCGAGCGCTTCGCCCCACCGTTCCGTTCCTAGATTGAAAGCGCGGATCGTACGGCCGCCGGCGACGGCTTCGCTGGCGAGGCCGGCGATATCGCCGGATTGGGCCTGCGCCGCGCGGCTTCCCTTGCGCAGGCCGCCGCCGATTCGCGCCACCGGCCAGCCGATGACGGCGTAAATGCCGGCGACGACGAGGAACAGCAGCCAGTCGTACCAGATCATGACTGCGACGAGGGCGAGGAGCGTCAGAAGATCGCGAATGGCGGTCAGGGCGCGCTGCAGCGTTTCGCGCAGCACCGTCACGTCATTCGTCAGCATTGAAATCGCCTGACCGGGCCCCAGCGCGCGAAGCTGCGCCTCGTCGATATCAACGAGTTTTTCAAACATCGCCGACTGCATGTCGCGGAGCGCATGCAGCGCCGCCGAAGACGACAGCCGCGCCTGCAGATACTGGGCGCCGGCGTTCAACAGCCCGAGCGCGATAACGATCGCCGGGCCGATGATTGCGACATTGCCGGTCAGTCCGCTGAAGGATGGATCTTCGCCGGAGAGTCTGGCGTTGATCCATTCAACGCCCGCCGGGATCGCCGCGGCGGATCCTGCATAGACCGCCATTCCGGCGAGCGCGAGCGAGAGCCTTCCGCGATAACGGCTGAGAAACTCAATCCAGAGTCTGCCGGCGAGCGCGGGCGTTGAACTGCGGTTCATTTCATTCCTGCCCGGCGCGCTCCCCGCGCAGCGCTAAAGCGCGCGCGCATCATCCGACGGCGGAGGATCGGACGGGGCGCGAAGCGGCGCTTTTTTTCCGCAAGCGGCGATGAAGAGGCAGGCGGCGAGCGCGGCGATAAAGAGTCTCACTTCAGCGTCTCCTTCCAGCGCGCGATCTGCGCACGGACATTTTGCGGCGCGGTTCCGCCGTAGGATGCGCGCGCTGCGACCGAGGCGTCAACGGTGAGGCGCGTAAACACGTCCTCCCCCGTCCGCGGTTCGACGGCGCGAAAGTCGGCGAGCGCAAGTTCGTCCAGCCTGACGCCCTTTCTTTCGGCGAGCGCGACGATTCGGCCCGTCGCATGATGGGCGTCGCGGAACGGCATCCCGAGCGCCATCACGAAGTAGTCGGCGAGATCGGTGGCGGTCGAATAGCCGCGCTCGGCGGCGGCGCGCATCGCCGCCGCATCGAAACCCAAGTCCCCTGCCATGCCGGTCATCGCGGCTAGCGCCAGCGCGAGGTCGTCGACCGCCTGAAAAGTCGCCGCCTTGTCCTCCTGCATGTCCTTTGAATAGGCGAGCGGCAGGCCCTTCATGACGACCAGCAGCGACTGGAAGGCGCCGGCGATCCGGCCGACCTTGGCGCGGCAGAGCTCCGCCGCATCGGGATTGCGCTTTTGCGGCATGATCGAGGACCCGGTCGAGAACGCATCGGAAAGCCGCGCGAAACCGAAATGCGGCGAGGTCCACAGGACGATTTCGTCCGCGAGGCGCGAGAGGTGGCTTGCGCAAATCGCCGCCGCCGCCAGAATCTCCAGCGCGAAGTCGCGCGCCGAGACGCTGTCGAGCGAGTTCGCCGTCGGACGCATGAAGCCGAGCGCTTTCGCCGTCATCGACCGGTCGATCGGATAGGGCGTACCGGCGAGCGCCGCCGCACCGAGCGGGCATTCGTTCATGCGGAAGGCTGCGTCGAGAAAGCGCGCCGCATCGCGATCAAGCATCTCGACATAGGCGAGCAGATGGTGGCCGAGCGTCACCGGCTGCGCGATCTGCAAATGCGTATAGCCCGGCATCACGCTGGCGGCGTGACGTTCGGCTTGCTCCAGAAGCGCGCATTGCAGGCCGCCTATCGCAGTCGCCGCGTCTTCGCCCGCGCGGCGGCACCAGAGACGGAAATCGACCGCGACCTGGTCGTTGCGCGACCGTGCGGTATGAAGCCGCGCGGCGGGTTCGCCGATCAACTCCTTCAGCCGCGATTCAATATTCATGTGAATGTCTTCGAGCTGCGCCGAAAAGCGAAACACGCCGCCTTCGATCTCGGCGGCGATTTTGTCGAGCCCTTGCTGAATGGCGCGCGCATCATCGGCAGTGATGATTTTTGCGGCCGCGAGCATGGCGGCATGGGCCTTCGAACCCTCAATGTCCTCGCGCCACAGGCGCTTGTCGATGTCGATTGAGGCGTTGATCGCCTCCATGACCGCCGCGGGCCCACGCTCGAACCTGCCGCCCCACATCTGGCTTTTTTCGGCGCCTGCCTTATCTCCGGTGTGGTCCTTGGACATTCAGCCATTTCCTTCCGCCGGAGACACAATTGCGCGCATTCCTCAGTCCCCGCCTGATGCTTATCGGACTTCTCGCTCTAGGCAGCGCCGCCCTCCTCTACGTCATCCTGTCCGCCGCGTTAAGCGGACGCCCCGGTCAGTCGGCAGCGGTAAGCGCGGCGCCGGTCCTCCACAATGTGCGTCTTGCAAAGGGCGCCATGGAAAAGTTCGTCTTCGCCGCGAGCGAGCGCCAGGCGCCGGCCGAGACCTTCGATCACGAGGGCGCCGCGATCACGCTCGGCGACTTCCGTGGGCGGACGGTGCTCGTCAATTTCTGGGCGACCTGGTGCGCGCCCTGCCTCAAGGAGCTGCCGTCGCTCGATGCGCTGCAGGCGGACCTCGGCGGGGAGGATTTCACTGTCGTCGCGGTCGCCGCCGATCCGAAGGGACCGGACGCAGCCGCAGCGTTTCTTCAAAAGCTGAACATCAAGTCGCTTGAGCTCTACGGCGACCCGCAACTTGCGCTCGTCATCGCAACCGGCGGCTCGCCGCAATTGCCGTTGTCGATCCTCTACGACGCGCGCGGGCGCGAAATCGGCCGCCTGTCAGGCGAAGCGGACTGGTCGTCGGCGGAGGCCAAAGCGCTAGTCCGCGCCGCGATCGGATCGACCCGCTAAGCCGCAGGTGGCTCGGCGCGGTAATAGGGCTCGACGACGCCGTTCAGTTTCAGGGTCAACGGATTGCCCTTGCGATCAAGCGTCTTGCCGACCGCGACACGGATCCATCCTTCGGAAACGCAATATTCCTCGACATTGGTGCGTTCCTCGCCGTTGAAGCGCACGCCGACATCGCGTTGCAGCGCTTCCTGATCGAAGTGCGGGCTCTTTGGGTTGACGCTCAGGCGGTCCGGGGGCGTGTCGGTCATGCGTTGGCTCGCGCTATCGAGAATTTCCCGCTGTAAACCCCGGATTGCCACCGCAAGGCAAGTCTGAAACGATCAGCATATCTGATCTGGAGGGGTCTATGCGTTCTCTTTTTGCCGTCGCGCTTGTGCTGGCGGCCGCGCCGGCGATCGCGGCGGATGTCGCCATCGTTCACGCGGGAAAGCTGCTCGCCGTTCCGGGCGCGCCGGCGTTGAGCGCGCAGACGGTCGTCATTCGCGACGGACGCGTCGCCGCCGTCATTCCGGGATTCGCAGAAGGCGCGGCAGCCGGGATAGCCAAGGAAGACGACGTCAGGACCTACGACTTGAAAAATTATTTCGTCCTGCCGGGCCTCATCGACGGACATGTGCACCTGACAAGCGAAAATAATCCGCAGCAACGCCTGCAGCAGGTTGAACTGTCCGACGCCGATGACGCCATCGCCGGCGCCGGTTTCGCGCACAAGACGCTGATGGCCGGGTTTACGACCGTGCGCGATGTCGGCGCCGGCCCCGGCGATGCGATCTTCGCGCTGCGCGACGGCGTGCGCCGCGGCGATGTCGCGGGACCGCGCATTTTCGCGTCGGGCGCCACAATTTCGGTCACCGGCGGGCATGGAGACGGCACGCAAGGATATCGGGACGACATCGCGCACGTGCTTCATTCGCCCGCCGTCTGCGACGGCCCAGCGGATTGCCGGCGCGCCGTGCGCGAACAGGTTCGGCGCGGCGCCGACCATATCAAGCTGACCGCGACCGGCGGCGTACTGTCCAACACGGCCGCGGGACTTGAGCAGCAGTTCTTTCCTGACGAACTCGCCGCGATCGTTGAAAGCGGTCATGCAATGGGCCGCAAGGTGACGGCCCATGCGCACGGCCTTAGCGGGGTGAATGCTGCGCTGAAAGCGGGCGTCGATTCGATCGAGCACGGGACGTTTCTCGACGAGGAATCGATCCGCCTCTTCAGAAAGTCCGGCGCCTATCTGGTGCCGACCTTGCTCGCCGGCGCGACCGTGGCGGCGTGGGCGGACGATCCGAGTTCCTTTCTCTTGCCGCCGCAGCGGGCGAAGGCGCGCGAGGCGGGCCCGCGCATGCTCGATATGGCGCGGCGCGCTCATCGCGGCGGAGTGAAGATCGCCTTCGGCACCGACACCGGCGTTTCGAAGCATGGCGAGAATGCGAAGGAATTCCTGCTGCTGGTCGAGGCGGGCATGACCCCCTTGGAAACCATCCGCGCCGCGACCGTTCACGGCGCGGCGAATCTTGGCCGTTCTGCCGACCTTGGCACGATCGAAGCCGGCAAATGGGGCGATCTCGTCGCCGTGCGCGGGGACCCCACCATCGACATCTCCGAATTGCTCGATGTCGATTTCGTGATGAAGGAAGGCGTCGC
>CAZNXR010000034.1:0-488 GCA_964576815.1 uncultured Caulobacterales bacterium
CGGAGCCTCCATGACCGCCATCGTTGACATCATCGGCCGCGAAATTCTCGACAGCCGCGGCAACCCGACCGTCGAGGTCGATGTCGTCCTTGAGGACGGGTCGATGGGGCGTGCGGGCGTTCCTTCTGGCGCCTCGACCGGCGCGCATGAGGCCCACGAGCTGCGCGACGGCGGGCCGCGCTATGGCGGCAAGGGCGTCCGGAAAGCGGTCGCGGCGATCAACGGCGAAATTTTCGACGCCGTCCGCGGCTTTGACGCCGAAGACCAGATCGGCCTCGACGCCGCGCTCATCGAACTCGACGGGACGGAGAACAAGAAGCGCCTCGGCGCGAATGCGATCCTCGGCGTGTCGCTCGCGGTCGCCAAGGCCGCGGCGGAAGCAGCAAGCATGCCGCTCTACCGTTATGTCGGCGGCGTTTCGGCGGCGACGCTGCCCGCCCCGATGATGAACATCATCAATGGCGGCGCTCACGCCGACCATCCGATCG
>CAZNXR010000034.1:498-11404 GCA_964576815.1 uncultured Caulobacterales bacterium
CGCCGGCAGTTTCGCCGATGGCTTGCGCTGGGGCGCGGAAGTCTTCCACGCGCTGAAGAAGGGCCTCAAAGCGGCCGGACACAACACCAATGTCGGCGACGAAGGCGGCTTCGCCCCGAATTTGAAATCCGCCGACGAGGCGCTCTCCTTCATCATGAAGGCGATCGAGACGGCGGGTCTTCGTCCGGGTAAAGACGTTTCGATCGCACTCGACGCCGCCTCGACGGAGTTCTTCAAGGACGGCAAGTACCGTCTCGAAGGCGAGGGCAAGACGCTCGACGCCGCCGGCATGGCCGCCTATTACGAAGCGCTGCTCGCCAATTATCCGATCGTGTCGATCGAAGACGGTATGGCCGAAGACGACTGGAAGGGCTGGAGACTCCTAACCGAGAAAATCGGCGCGAAGTGCCAGCTCGTCGGCGACGACTTGTTCGTGACGAACGCCAAGCGCCTGAAAGACGGGATCGAAAAAGGCTGCGCCAATTCGATCCTCGTCAAGGTCAACCAGATCGGCACGCTCACCGAAACGCTTGCCGCCGTCGATCTCGCGCAGCGCTCCGGCTATACGGCGGTGATGTCGCACCGGTCCGGCGAAACCGAAGACGCGACGATCGCCGATCTCGCCGTCGCAACGAACTGCGGGCAGATCAAGACGGGCTCGCTCGCGCGTTCCGATCGCACGGCGAAGTACAACCAGCTCCTGCGCATCGAGGAAGAATTGGGGCGCGCGGGACGCTACGCCGGCATGGCGGCGTTGCGCCGTTAACGGTTCGTTTACCCAAAACCTTCTCATGGTGAGTCGGGAGAGGGGCAGTCCGTTGAGTCGCGATTTTGTAAAGATGCTGTTCGATGTCGTCGCGCCGGCGCTCATCGTCTGCTGGACGGCGTTTCTCGCCCTGGACGCGGTCGCCGGGCCTACGGGGTTCCGGGCGCTGCGCGAGGTGCGGGCCGAAGCGGCCGCAAAGCGCGCGGAAGTCGATGCCCTCGCCGAACGCCGAAGGGCGCTTGAGCGCACGGCGGGACAGCTTCACCGCCGCTCGCTCGACCCGGACATGCTCGACGAAAAAATCCGCAGCGTCCTTGGCTATGCGGCGCAGGGCGATATCGTCATTCCCCGGGACGAATTCGAGCGGCTGCTCGAAGGCGCCCGCAAGGCCCAGCCCTAACCCCTTGTTCGGCTAAGCCCCAGTCCCTAAACCTCGGGCGTCATCCGGGGCGAAGAGCGATCATGGCGACAGCGGCGAAGAAGCAGGAAAAGGTCGCAAAAGCGGCGAGCAATCTTACGGCCACCAAGGAAGAGTTCCTCAAATATTACCGCGACATGCTGATGATCCGCCGCTTCGAGGAGCGCGCGGGCCAGCTTTACGGCATGGGGTCGATCGGCGGGTTCTGCCACCTCTATATCGGTCAGGAAGCGGTCGTCGTCGGCGTCGAGGCGGTGAAGAAACCGGGCGACCAGACGATCACCGGCTATCGCGATCACGGCCACATGCTCGCCTGCGGCATGGACCCGAAGGGCGTGATGGCGGAACTGACCGGGCGCTCGGGCGGCTATTCGAAGGGCAAGGGCGGTTCGATGCACATGTTCTCGAACGAGGCGAAATTCTACGGCGGCCACGGCATCGTGGGCGCGCAGGCGCCGCTCGGCGCCGGGCTCGCCTTCGCCAACAAGTATCGCAAGAACGGCAATGTCAGCCTCACCTATTTCGGCGACGGCGCCTCGAACCAGGGCCAGATCTTCGAGGCGATGAACATGGCGCAGCTCTGGAAGCTGCCGGTGATCTTCATCATCGAGAACAATCAGTACGCGATGGGAACGAGCATCGAGCGCGCGCATTCCGAAACGCACCTCTACCGCCGCGGGGCCTCCTTCGGTATTCCCGGCATGGAAGTTGACGGCATGGATGTCCTCGCCGTGCGCGAGGCGGCGCGTGAAGTGATGGACCGCGCGCGGAGCGGCCAGGGCCCCTATGTGCTCGAAATGAAAACCTACCGCTATCGCGGCCACTCGATGTCCGACCCGGCGAAGTACAGGACGCGCGAGGAAGTCGATCAGATGCGCGAGCACAACGACCCGATCAAGCGCTGCGAAAGGCGCATCCTCGACGCCAAGCACGCCAGCGAAGCCGACCTCAAGGCGATCGACAATGAAATCAAGGCGATCGTGAAGGAAGCCGCCGACTTCTCGCTGGAAAGCCCCGAGCCCGATCCGGCGGAGCTCTACACGGACGTTCTGGCCTGAGCGCGCTCCTCCTTCACCTCCCCCTTGCGGGGAGGTCGAAATTCGCGAAGCGAATTTCGGGTGGGGGTTGGACCTCTCCGCAATCACTGTACTCTTTTTCGCGCCCACAACCCCCACCCAAAACCGCTGCGCGGTTTTGGCCTCCCCGCAAGGGGGAGGCGAACGCCTGAACGGACTTTAGTCCCGTGACAGAAAGATCAAATTCCCTCCGCCTCCTCCACATCTTCCCTTCCTTCGCGATGGGCGGGCAGCAGCGCCGTCTCGCCTCGCTCATCGCGGGGCTCGGCGATGATTTCAGCCATCGCATCCTGTCGCTCGACGGGGAGACGGGCGCCGGCGCGCTTATTGATCCGGCGTTCGCGCAGGTTGAAGCGTTTCCATTCGCGAAGTCCTCGCTGGTCAGCCTCGGCAATCTCTCGCGCTTTTCGCACGTACTGCGCGACTTTCGCCCCGATGTTCTGTGCACCTATAATTGGGGCTCGCTTGAGGCCGCGATCGCCAATCGCCTCAGCATCAAGGCGCCGCATGTCCATCACGAGGACGGATTCGGCCCCGACGAATTGTCCGGCGAGCAGAAGCCGCGGCGCGTCATCGCCCGCCGCGCGATTCTCAAAAACAGCCTCGTCACCGTTCCCTCGACCGGTCTTGAGCGCATTGCAAAGAAGGTCTGGGGCCTTGATGCTGCGCGCGTCATTCGAAATCCGGTCGGCGTCGATCTCGCCCGGTTTCGCGCGGCCGATCGGCGCTATGATCGTGCGCCGGTGACGGTCGCTGCGATCGGCGCTCTGCGCGGGGAGAAAAACTTCGCGCGTCTCATCGCCGCCTTCGCACGCGCCGATGAAGGCAAACGCGCGCAGCTCGTCATCTATGGAGAAGGTCCGCAGCAGGACGACTTACGCGGACGCGCGGCGCAAAGCCCCGCCGCCGACCGCATCTCGCTCGCCGGGCCCACATCCGCGCCGCACACCGCGCTCGCCGGCGCCGACATTTTCGCGCTCTCGTCAGACACCGAGCAAACGCCGATCAGCCTCATTGAGGCGATGGCGTCCGGCCTGCCCGCGATCGCGCCCGATGTCGGCGACATTCGCCTGATGGTGAGCGCCGCTAACGCCGCGTTCATCCCGGCGCCGGGCGACGAGGACGCCTATGTCGCCGCGCTCGCCGCGCTGATCGAGGATGCGGCCCTGCGCGAGCGTCTCGGCCGCGCCAATCTCGCAAAGTCGGAGATGTTCAGCGAAGCAGCGATGATCGAAGCGTTCCGCGCGCTTTATCGGCGCGCGGCGGGCCGGGCGGCCTGATGACGGCGGGGCTTCAGGCAAGGTTCGATCGGCCTGCGGCGCTGGAGGCATGGTCGCGCCTTTATCGCGGCGGGAACTTCTTTCATTCGCCGCCCTTCCTTGCCGCCTGGCTCGAAGCGGCAGGGGACAGCGTCAGATTTCTCAGCGCCGACGGCGCGGCGGCGTTTGTCGGGATCAAGGGCGGAACGGCGTGGTTCGGTGAAACGGGGCGCGCGGAGTTTGACCGGCTCTATGTCGAATATCAGGATTTCTTGACGGCGCCGGACGCAGGCGAGGCTGCGCGCGACGCCGCGCTCGACATTCTCGTCGATGCGGCGCCGTCGGTTTCCGAATTCGTGTTCCGCAATGCGCGGCCCGCCCTCGCTGACGCCTGCCGGCGCGCGGCCGCGCGCCGCGGTCTCGATCTTCGCATCCTGCGGACGCAGCCGACCTTTCAGGTCGATCTGAAAGCGGACGACGGCGTCTCTGCGTCCTTGCGCGCCAAGATCCGGCGCAGCATCCGCCGCTATGAGGAGCGCGGGCCCGTCGCCATCGCGGCGGCGGTCTCGTCCGAAGATCGCGCGGGCGCGTTTCGCGATCTCATCGCGCTGCACGAGCCTTATTGGCGCGCGCGCGGCGAGCCGGGCGCCTTCGACGATGCAAGCTTGCGCGCCTTCCACGAGCGGCTCATCGCTGCGGCGCCCGAAGCGACCGATCTCCTGCGGATAACGGCCGGCGAACAGACGATCGGCGTTCTTTACAACTTCATCGCGGACGGGCGCGCCTATAATTATCAGAGCGGCTTTCGGCCCGAGACCGACAACCAGTTTGCGCCGGGCTTCACCGCGCACGCGCTCGCAATCGACCATTACCGGGGCAGCGGATTATCCGTATACGACCTGATGGCGGGGGAGGCGGACTATAAGCGTCGCCTGGCGCAGGAAGGCGAAACGCTCACCTCGCTCGTCATTGAGCGGCGAAGCGCGATGCAGCGGCTGAAGTCCCTTGCGCGGCGGCTTCGGCGCTGAGGAACGCGTCGAACATGATGACGGTCCAGATCTCCTGCGCGTAATTCGCCGCGCCCGTCGCGTGCTTTGCGATCATGCGCTCGACCGCGTCGGCGTCGAGGACGCCGCTGTCGCGCCAGCGGCGCCCATCTGCGAGGCGACGGATCGGCCCTGCAGGATCGCGCAGCCAGCCCTCGACCGGCGGAGCAAAGCCGCGCTTTTGCGCATGGAGAATGTCATCATCGACGCGGCCCGCGAGCGCCGCCTTGAGAATGCGTTTGCCCGCCGCCGGCGTCGCCCGGAAATTTGCGGGCAGCTTGAACGCCCATTCGGCGAGGCGGTGGTCGAGAAACGGCGCGCGCACTTCGAGCCCATGCGCCATCGACGCGCGATCGACTTTCGTCAGCATACGCCCCGGCAACCAGGTGTCGAGATCGATCGCCTGCGCGCTGCTGACGGGGTCAAGACCCGCATCTGTGCGCCCTGCGATCAGGCTGACGGGATCGTATCCATCGAGCGCGCCGTGAAAATCGCCGGAGAGCATCGCCCTCGCCCGGTCGGGCAGCACCGCGGAGACGGCCCGCGCATAGGCGGAAAGGCGATCTTCACCGAGCGCTTGGAAAGTTGTCTTGAAACGGAGGGGTTGCGGCGCCCAGTCGAGCTTCGGGTAAATTTCGCCGAGCATCCCGAATACGGGGCGCCTGAGGCCAAGCGGCAGCGCGCCGCGAAACCGTTCCTCGGCGGCGAACAGGCGATAGCGCCGGTAGCCGCCGAAAACCTCGTCCCCGCCGTCGCCGGACAGGGCGACCGTCACATGCCGACGCGCCGCGCCGCAAACGAGATAGGTCGGGATGGCCGAGGCATCGGCGAAGGGTTCGCCGTAAACGCCGGCGATGCGGTCGATGAGGCTTGCGACGTCGATGGTCGCCGTCTCCTCGACATGGGTCGTCTGATAGCGCACAGCGGTGCGCTGCGCCTCAGCCCGTTCATCGAAGCGCGGATCGTCAAAGCCGATGGTGCAGGTCCGCACCGGTCCGCCTTTCATCGCCATGGCGCTGACGATGGCGGAAGAATCGACCCCACCCGACAGGAAGGCGCCGAGCGGAACGTCGGCGACGCGCTGCGCATCGACGGCGTCGTCGAGAAGGCCGAGCAATTCGGACGCCGCCCCGTTGAAGTCGATGGTGTGATCGGCCGCGAAGACCGGCCGCCAATAGCGTGCGATGGAAGCGGGCCGGCCGGCGCCGGCGGTCATCAGGCTCGCAGCGGGAAGCCGCCGCACCTGCCGGTAAATCGACTTGGGCTCCGGCACATAACCATAGAGGAAATAGTCCGCGAGCGCGTCCGGCGCATGGTCAAGGTCGATCAGGCGCGCGGCGCGCAGCGCGCCGATCTCCGAGGCGAAGAGCAGGAAGCCGTCCGGCGTCTCGGCGTAGTAGAGCGGCTTCTCGCCGAAGCGGTCGCGGGCGAGGAGCAGAGCGCGCGCTGTCTTGTCCCACAGCGCGAAGGCGAACATGCCGCGCATGCTGTCGATGAAGGCCGGTCCGTCGCGCTCAAGGCCTTCGAGCATCGCTTCGGAGTCGGAAACGGTGCGAAGCCTTGCGCCCTTCTGTTCGAGCCCGCGCGCCAGTTCGCGGTAATTGTAAATCTCGCCATTGAAGATGAGGACGCTGCGGCCGGACGCCGAAATCATCGGCTGCGCCCCGCCAGCGAGGTCGATGATCGCCAAACGCCGATGGCCGAGGCCGACGCCCGGTTCGATGAAGAAACCTTCGCCGTCCGGTCCGCGATGGGCGAGCGCATCGGTCATGCGCTTCAGCGCCGCGCGATCGATCTCGCGTGAACTCTTTAGATCGATAATGCCGGCGATGCCGCACATGGTCAGGCGACAGCAGGTTCAGCGCGCGTCCGGTCGCCGAGCCGGCGGGCGAAGAAGAGAAGCGCGACGATCAGCCCGCCATAGAGAACCCAGCCGAAAGCGACATGTTCGGGCCCGGCGCCGATCCGCATATCGCTTGCGGTCGCTAGCGCGACGATCGCATAGGCGCGCAGCCAGTTCGCGCCAACAGCGAGCGTGAGCGCGCCCGCAACGAAGAGGAGCTGGCGGTCAAGGCGCGCAAAAGCAAGATGCGCGGCGAGGCTGGCGATCATCGCGGCGGCGAGCAGGAACCTGAGGCCGGCGCAGCTCGCCGCCATTTCGAAGCGGCCGGCGCTGGTCGTGAGGATGAGCCCGTCGAGGCGTGTCTCAAATCCCGAGAGATTGAGAAGGAAGGCGACTGCAGCCGCCGACGCGGATTGCAGCGCGGGGATAAGGCTTTCGCCAAAGGGAACCATGAAGATCAAGAACGCGAAGGCGAAGGCGCTGCGGCGGACGATGCCGCGTCCGAGCGTCAGCAAGCTAACGCCGACGACGCCGGCGACAATCGCGACATGGCCGAGGAGCTGCGCGTCGAGAGCGCGTCCGGCAAGAAGGAGGGCGATTGCGAGCCCGAGCGGCAGCGCGCCGATGAGGTCGATCTCCGGCGTGCGACCGCGCCAGGCGCCGCTTTCATGAAACAACCACAGCGCGATCGGCGCGGCGAGCCAGCCATGATGATAGCTGGACGACCAGGTCCATTGCTTCACCATATCGGCGATCTCAGGCGCCGCGAACGCAAGAAATGCCGCCATCGCCGCAGCGGCCGCGACCAAATTGGCGAATGGTTTGATCCGCTGATCCCCGCGCAAGCGGCGATCCACAGCCGAGAGCGACAGGCGCGGAGTCCTTGGATTCCCGCTTTCGCGGGAATAAACGGGGACATCCTGCGACCCGAAATGCTCGCCACGGATTCTGGACATGGGACCAGTGATGATACGGCCCGCATGGCTGTGCAAGGGATGGTCCAGTGCCGGCGCGCCAGGAAGGCGCGCGCCGGGGGCTATTCCAAGGTCGCGCCGACGGGCTCCTGCAGGGAGAAGCAGGAGAGGGCGGCCGCCTGGATCTTCATGCAGGCGGCGGAGGCCTCCGCCTCCGTCAGACTGACGAAGCGCGCGCGGAAAAGCACAGCGCCGTCAAGCGTCGGCATCGGCGAAACGGAGCGCGTGCGATCGATAAGGCCTGCGGCGATCGCGGCGGCCTCAAGTTCCTGCTGCGCCTTGGCTTTGGTCGAGTAGGCGCCGATCTGTACGCTCCACAGCGCGCGTTCTTCGATATCGCCTTCGCCGACGGATTCGTCCGAAGGAGCGATCGCGGAAAGGCGCACGCGCTCATACTGGTTGAAATCGTCGCTGTTCGAGGAAGAGATCAGCGCCGAAATCCGATCGTCAGGCGCGGCTGCGCCGGCCGGCGCCAAACTCGCCGCGGCGATGCGGATCTGGTCGCGCGCCGCTTCGTTTCCGGCGATGGTGGGCGTCGCGTTGCGGCGCTGAAGTTCGGCGACGAGCGTCGGTTTGAGGCGCGGCGTCGGCTTAAGCCGATGCACCGCGGCGAGCAGGAGCGGATTGTCCTGAATATCGGCGAACGCCGTGGTCAGGATTTCCTTCATGTGCGAGTCGCGTGTCGCGACGGAGCGTCCGCCGAGGACGACGCCGATGAGGCGCTGGCCGTCGCGATCAGCCGTTGTGGCGAGATTGAAGCCTGACCGCTGCGTGTAACCGGTCTTGAGACCGTCCGCGCCCGCATAGGTGCGCACTAGCGAATTATGGGTGCGGTAGGTGCGCTCGTTCCAGGTGAATTCCTGCGTGTTGAAGTAGGGAAAATACTCCGGAAAGTCCTTGATAAGGCGCTGCGACAGGACCGCAAGGTCGCGCGCGGTCGACATCTGCCGCGAATTCGGCAGGCCGGACGCGTTCTTGAACGTGGTGTTGCGCATGCCGAGCGCGCGCGCGCGAGTCGTCATCTCCTGGGCGAATTTCCATTCGGAGCCGGATACGCCTTCGGCGACCGTGACGGCGACGTCGTTGGCCGACTTGACGATCAAGGCTTCGATCGCCTGCTCGACGGAAATCTTCGATCCGGCGGTCAGGCCGAGCTTCGACGGCGGTTGCCCCGCCGCCTGCGCCGATACGGTGAGCTTGGTGTCGAGGTTGAGCCGGCCCGCTTCGATCTCCTCGAACAGGAGATAGAGAGTCATCATCTTCGTCAGCGACGCGGGGTACCGGGCCGCGTCCGCGTATTTGTCGAGAAGGACGTCGCCGGTGTCGGCATGAATGACGATCGCCGAATATTTCGGGGCCGGCGCCGCCTTCCTTTTCCTGGCGGCGTCAGCAGGCGTCGCAAAAGCACCCGCAAAAACGGCGAAGGCGATGGCGGAAAGAAGAAAACGCAACGAAACGCTCATCGCCCAACCCTCGCTACAACGGTCGCGTCTTGCAACTTAATTTTTTCTGGACCCGCCACGCCGCCGTCCCGCCCGCTTGCCAAAACGCTCTCGACCACGCCCCGACCTGCCGGCCTCGTCAGGGGCCGATCCAGCAAGGCGCATGCCGCCCCCAAATTTTTGCGGCGGAAGGCCGACCTTCCGGCCTGTCAGTAAACAAGTGGTTAATGGTAAAATTCTCGGTGCGGCCTGAGGATTTGGCCCGCCGAAGCGTCGCGCCCGACGGCTGCCTTTTTCGGATTGCTGCAATGCGAAAAAAGGCCTTGACGGGCCCGTCGGGCATCATTATGTTGCATCGCACAATAAATCAGAACCGGCCTGCGCAACAAGCGGCGGGCCAAATCGGGAGACCAAAGATGACCACCAAAAAATCAGCGACCACGGAAGGCTTCGAAACGCTCGGCTTCAGCCCCGACGCCTTCAAGGACGGCTACGAGAAGTTTTCCAAGAGCTTGAATTCCTTTGCGGATTTCCAGAAGGGCTCGCTTGAGGCGATGATGGCCTCGGCGACCACCGTCGCCAAGGGCTTTGAACAGGCCGCCTCCGCCCAGGCCGGCTTCGTCAAGGAGCAGTACGAGGAAACCGTCGCGCTTGCGAAGGCCGCCTCGTCCTCGAAAAGCGTTCAGGAAACGATCGAGATGCAGTCCGAGTTCGCCAAGACCGTCTTCGAACGCAACCTTGGACTGGTGACCAAGCTCGCCGATCACTGGAACGGCGTCGCCAAGGAAGCGTCGGAACCGCTGACGAAGCGCTATGGCGAATTCGTCGAAATGGTTCAGTCCTACCGCGCCTAATTTTCGGTTGTTGCGTATCAGGCGTTGAGAAAACGCCCGGCCCCCGCGGCCGGGCGTTTTTCGTTGCGCGCGATGATTTTATCGGCCGCGACGGATTTCCTTCTTTTCAACCCGGACGCAATACATACTTAATGGCGGCGTCAGCGCGCCGCCAATCGAGCGCGATCCAGAGAGGCGATGGCTAACAAGGAAGACAACGAACAGGGACCGGGCGGCGATGTCGGGATCGGCGTCGTCACCAAGACCGCGCCCAAAACCAAGCGCCCGTCGCTCTATAAGGTGCTCCTCCTCAACGACGACTACACGCCGCAGGAATTCGTCGTCTGGCTGCTCCAGGCCGTTTTCAACAAGGGCGCCGAGGAGGCGGTCCGCATTATGATGCACGTCCACCAGACGGGCGTCGGGGTCTGCGGCGTCTACACTTATGAAATCGCCGAAACGAAGGTCGCGCAGGTGATGGAGCTCTCGCGACGGCACCAGCATCCGTTACAGTGCACGATGGAAAGGGATTGACGTGGCGTCATTCAGCAGAAATCTCGACGAGTCTCTTCATCGCGCGATCGCCTTGGCCTCGGAACGCGATCACGAATTGGTGACGCTCGAACATCTCCTCCTCGCGCTGACGACCGACCAGGACGCCGCCGCCGTCATGCGCGCCTGCAATGTCGATCTTGAGGAGCTGCGGCGAAACCTCTTCGAGTTCGTCGAGAACGATCTCGCAAACCTCAAGACAGACGTCCACGAGCAGGCGAAGCCGACCGCCAGCTTCCAGCGCGTCATTCAACGATCGGTCATTCACGTGCAGTCGTCAGGCCGCGAGGAGGTGACGGGCGCGAACGTCCTTGTCGCGCTGTTCGCCGAGCGCGAAAGCCACGCTGCGCATTTCCTTCAGCAGCAGGACATGACCCGCTTTGACGCGGTGAATTACATCTCCCACGGTCTCGCCAAGCGCCCCGGCGAAAGCCAGCCGAAAACGCCGCGCGGCGCGCCGGACGACAGCGAGGCTGGCGGCAAGCAGAACGAAAGCGCGCTCGCCGCCTATTGCGTCGATCTCAATGAGAAAGCGCGCAAGGGCAAGATCGATCCGCTGATCGGTCGAGTGCCCGAGATCGAGCGGTCCATCCAGGTGCTCTGCCGCCGGCGCAAGAACAATCCCCTGCTCGTCGGCGATCCCGGCGTCGGCAAGACGGCGATCGCGGAAGGCCTCGCGCGCAAGATCGTTGATGAG
>CAZNXR010000035.1:0-11385 GCA_964576815.1 uncultured Caulobacterales bacterium
GGCGATAACCAGCTGCACGATCCGGAACACGCGCGCCTGGCGGACTGGCGCGCCGTTCATGCGACCAATCTCGACGGGGTGTTCCTCGGCTGCAAGCACGCGATCCGGGCGATGCGCAAGACCGGCGAGGGGGCCATCATCAACATGTCCTCGCGCTCCGGCATCGTCGGCGTTCCGGGCGCGAGCGCCTACGCCTCGTCGAAAGCGGCGATCCGCAACCATACGAAATCGGTTGCGCTTTATTGCGCAGGCGAAGGCCTCAACATCCGCTGCAATTCAGTTCACCCGGCGGCGATCCTCACCCCGATGTGGGCGCCGATGCTGGGCGAGGGTCCGATGCGCGAACAGCGCATGAAGGATTTCGTCGCCGAGGCGCCCTTGAAGCGCTTCGGAACGGCGGAGGAAGTCGCCGCGATCTGCGTGCTCCTCGCCTCCGACGAGGCGGCCTATATGACGGGTTCGGAAATCCACATTGACGGGGGAATCCTCGCCGGGTCGTCCGTTTCGCCGGCGCGGGAATGACCTTTCGCGGGTAGGCGGGGCGGCGCAAGTCGTGCTATCCCCCCGCCAGCCGTTGCGTTGCGGGCCGCATGCCAAGCGGCCGCCCGTCGAACCAGAACAAGGAAACCGCTCATGTCTGCTGCTGATGACAAACGCGAATCGCGCTGGCGCCCTGACGGCGGGATGCTGTGGCTCGCCATCGTGCTGCCGTCGATCATGCTGCTGTCGCTCGTCGGCCTGCAGATGATCTGGAGCCAGCAGGCGGACCGCCGCGCGGCGGCCGCGCCTGCCGTCGAACCGGTCGCCGAGGCTGTCGTCGAGCCGGCGCCCGAACCCGTCGCAGCGCCCGAGCCCGAACCCGTCGTCGAAGCGCCGGCGGAATTCGTCCGCAATCTCGGCGGCGTCGAACTGCGCGGCGCGGCGGACGGGGTCGAATCGAAACTTGTCGCCTTCATCGAAGCGGGAACGGCGCCCTGCACGGACCCGCCGTGCTGGTTCACTTTCGACCGGCTGACCTTCAAGACGGGCTCGGCGGAAATCGACATGGAAAAGTCCGCCGCCCAGATCGAGAACATCCACCGCATCCTGCAGGCGTTTCCGGCCGTGCAGCTCAAAGTAGGCGGGTATACGGATAATACGGGGTCGATCGAGACCAACATGGCCTTGAGCGAGGCGCGCGCCGAAGCCGTCGTCGCCGCGGTCGCCGCGCTCGGCTCGGACGCTGCGCGCATGGACGCCGAAGGCTACGGGCCCCAATTCCCGGTCGCGACGAACGATACCGAAGAGGGGCGCGCCCAGAACCGCCGTATCGATGTGCGCGTCCGGCAGAGATAAGGATTAGGAATTAGGGACTACGGAAAAGGCTGGCGGCGACGCCGGCCTTTTTCGGTTGTCGCCCGTCCCTAGTCCAAGTCCCTAGTCCAAGTCCCTAGTCCAAGTCCCTAGTCCCTAGTCCCTAATCCCTCTACCTTCTCCTTCATGAGGGGCATTTTCGAACCGGGCCTTCCGGGCGGGCGCGTGCGGCTGAAGCATGCGGTCTGGTTCATCCGGCACGGGCAGACCGACTGGAACGCCGAGCGGCGCTATCAGGGCCATGCCGACATCCCATTAAACGAGCGGGGCCGCCAGCAGGCGGCGCGCAACGGCGCTGCGCTCAGGGATCTTGCCGCCGCGCGCGCCGTCTTCATGTCCAGTCCGCTCATCCGCGCGACCGAGACCCTCGAAATCGTGCGCGCGGCGATGGGCTTGCCGCGGAAGCGCTACGCGCTCGACGACCGCCTCATCGAAATCGACCTCGGGTCATGGAACGGGCGCACCTATGAAGAGATCGCGGCGGAGGACCCCGGCGTTCACGCGCGCCGCGAAAAGGAGAAATGGAATTTCCGCGTGCCGGGCGGGGAAAGCTACGCCGAGGCGGCAGCCCGCGTGCGCGACTTCCTGACGAGCCTTGACCGTCCGGCCGTCATTACCGGGCACGGCGCGTCGGGACGAATCCTGCGCGCCTATCTCCTCGGCCTCAAACCATCGCGCACGCCGCACCTGTCGGCGCCGCAGGACAAGGTTTTCGAAATCGTGCAAGGGCGCGAACGGGAGTTTTAACGCGCCCCTCCCTCCCTTGAAAAGGGAGGGCGTGAGGCCCCGGCGGCGATAGCCGCCGGCCTTGGCCGAACGGGAGGGTTCGCGCCGCCGGTATCGGTGATCGCAATCAGCATTGAGAAGCGTCCCCTCTAGGAAGCGAGCGCGAACTTGCCGCGCTGCGGCCCAAATAGCGCAAGCGTGAAAAAGCGTCGCAATGCCGACAAACTTTATCGCGCGCGCGCCGCAATCGCGTTACATTGTAATTCGCAGTCGGTCGGCCCGGAATTTCGCCGGAGAGGGGCGAACTTCAAAACAAAATTAAGGGCCGGCGCGTTAACTATGTCCGGGGGCCAGAGCGGCCGGACGCTCGGCCTTCGGGGTCCATGGGGCGTCTTTCCGGCGAAGTCACGGAGCGAAAAGCGCAAGCGTTTCAAAGCTGAAGTACGAGTAGCCGCGGGTAGAACATGGCCGAGAGTTCTCGCCGGACGCAAAGCGCCCCCACAAAGGGCGATGCTTGCGAAAACGCCGCCGGCGCCCACATCGGAAGATGGGCGCATGGCGACCCTGCGACAGCGCGCGACGCTACGGGCAAGAAGCCGATCCGGAGAAACATCCGGGCGGGCCTCGGGAGAGGGACGGTTTGGGGCGGGGATCAGGACGATCCGCGCCTTTTTTATTTCCGGGCGCTGCTCGACGGCGGCCGGTTCTTCGGCGGCGGGAAAGCGCGCGTAAGCGGGCGCGCGTAAAGGAACGAGTGAGACCATCATGAGCGATAAGTTCGACGTTTTCGACCTCTTCTCGGAGAGCTACACGCGGGTGAAGCAGGAGGCGATGAGCCTCAGGGATTACCTGCTCGCCGCGCGCGACGATGCGATGCTCTACGCCTCGCCCGCCGAGCGGATGGTGAAAGCGATCGGCGAGCCGGAGCTGATCGACACCTCGAAAGACCCGCGCCTCAGCCGCATTTTCTTCAACCGCACGATCCGCCGCTACAAGGCGTTCGAAGGCTTTTACGGAATGGAGGACACGATCGAGCGGATCGTCTCCTATTTCCGCCACGCCGGGCAGGGCCTCGAGGAAAAGCGCCAGATCATTTACCTCCTCGGCCCCGTCGGCGGCGGTAAATCCTCGCTCGCCGAGCGCCTCAAAGAGCTGATGGAGGTCAGCCCCATCTATGTGCTGAAGGCCGGCAAGGAAATATCGCCGGTGTTTGAAAGCCCGCTCGGCCTGTTCCAGTCGGAAGAACTGCGGTCGCTGCTCGCCGACAAATACGGCATCGAAAAGCGCCGCCTCGGCAGCGTGATGAGCCCGTGGGCGGTCAAGCGGCTCGACGAATTCGGCGGCGACATTTCGAAGTTCGAAGTGGTGCGGCTGTTCCCGTCAAAGCTCCGCCAGATCGGCATCGCCAAGACCGAGCCGGGCGATGAGAACAACCAGGACATTTCCGCGCTGACCGGCAAGGTCGATATCAGGAAGCTCGAACATTTCTCGCAATCGGATTCGGACGCCTATTCCTATTCGGGGGGCCTGTGCCGCGCGAACCAGGGGCTTCTTGAATTCGTCGAGATGTTCAAGGCGCCGATCAAGGTGCTCCACCCGCTCCTCACCGCGACGCAGGAAGGCAATTATGTCGGCACCGAAAGCCTCGGGCCGATCCCGTTCAACGGGGTCATTCTCGCGCACTCGAACGAGAGCGAGTGGATTCAGTTCCGCGCCAACAAGAACAACGAGGCGTTCCTCGACCGCATCAGCGTCATCAAGGTTCCCTATTGCCTGCGCGTTTCTGAGGAACGGATGATCTATCAGAAGCTGCTGACGAGTTCCGAGCTGGCGACGGCGGCCTGCGCGCCTGAAACGCTCGACCTCCTCGCGCGCTTCTCGGTGCTGACGCGCCTGAAAGAGCACGAAAACTCGAACCTCTATTCGAAGCTGCGCGTTTATGACGGCGAAAAGCTGAAGGATTCAGATCCCAAGGCCAAGACCATGCAGGAATATCGCGACGCCGGCGGCATCGACGAGGGCATGGACGGCGTCTCGACGCGCTTCGCCTACAAGGTGCTGTCCGAGACGTTCAACTTCGACACCGACGAGGTCGCCGCCGACCCCGTGCACCTGATGTATGTCCTCGAAACCGCCATCAAGCGCGAACAGCACCCGGATGAGACCGAGAAGAAATATCTCGAATTCATCAAGGAGGATCTCTCCAAGCGCTATGCCGATTTCATCGGCAAGGAGATCCAGAAGGCCTATCTCGAAAGTTATTCCGAATACGGACAAAACCTCTTCGACCGCTATATCGCCTATGCCGATGCGTGGATCGAGGATCAGGACTTCAAGGACGCCGACACCGGCCAGCTCCTCGACCGCCAGACGCTCGACGCCGAGCTGTCGAAGATCGAAAAGCCCGCCGGCATCGCCAACCCGAAAGACTTCCGCAACGAGGTCGTCAAGTTCACGCTGCGCGCGCGCGCCGCGAACGCCGGCAAGAACCCGGCGTGGACGTCTTATGAAAAACTCCGCAACGTCATCGAAAAGCGGATGTTCTCCCAGGTCGAAGACCTGCTCCCGGTCATCTCCTTCGATTCGAAGAAGGACACGGAGACCGAGAAGAAGCACGAAAACTTCGTCGACCGCATGACCGAGCGCGGCTACACGCCGAGACAAGTGCGGCGGCTCGTCGAGTGGTACATGCGGGTCAACAAGGCAGGTTAGGAGGGATTGGGGATCAGGGGTTAGGGACTAGTCGCGGTTTCCCTAATCGCCGATCCCTGTTCCCTAATCCCTATGAACCATTTCCACTTCATCGATCGCCGCAAGAACCCGAAGGGCAAGTCGCTCGGCAACCGCCAGCGCTTCCTGCGGCGCGCGAAGGTGCAGATCAAGGACGCGGTCAACAAGTCCTTGCGCGACCGCTCGCTCGCCGATCTCGACAAAGGCGAGAAGATCACGATCCCGTCGAAGTCGACGGCGGAGCCGCGCTTCCGCTTGTCGCCCGACGCGGGGCAACGCGAATGGGTCGCGCCCGGCAACAAGGAATTCGGCGCCGGCGACAAGATCAAGAAGCCCCCTAAAGCGGGCGGCAAGGGGCAAGGAAAGGACGCGAGCGATTCGGGCGAGGGCGAGGATGCGTTTCAGTTCACGCTGACGCAGGACGAATTCCTCGATATTTTCTTCGAAGACCTTGAGCTGCCGAACCTCGTCAAGCGCACGCTGAAGGAGACGAAAGCGACCGCCTGGCGGCGCGCCGGCATCACCGTCGCGGGCTCGCCGACCAACATCAACCTCCTGCGCACCATGCGCAACGCGCATGGCCGGCGCCTCGCTTTGAAGCGCCCGTCGACGCGCGAGATGAACGCCCTCAAAGAGCGCCTGTTCGAACTCGAACGCATCGCCGAGCCGAGCGAGGCCGAGATCGCCGAGAAAATGGCGCTTCTCGAAAAGTTGCAGGAGATGGAGGCGCGCCGCCGCTGGGCGCCGTTCATCGACCCGCTCGACGTGCGCTACAACGCCTATGAGCCGACGCCGGTGCCGACGACGGCCGCCGTCATGTTCTGCCTGATGGACGTTTCAGGCTCGATGGGCGAGCGTGAGAAAGACCTCGCCAAACGCTTTTACATGCTGCTCTATCTGTTCCTGAAGCGGCGCTATGAACGCGTCGATGTCGTCTTCATCCGCCATACGCATCACGCGGAGGAAGTCGATGAGGAAACCTTCTTCTATTCGCGCCAGTCGGGCGGCACGGTCGTCTCGACCGCGCTCGAAAAAATGCTCGAAATCCAGCGCGCGCGCTATTCGGCGGGCGAATGGAACATCTATGTCGCGCAGGCCTCCGACGGCTACACCCAATCGGGCGACGCCAAGCGATGCGTCGAGATGCTCGACGAAGACGTGATGCCGATCGCGCAGTATTACGCCTATATAGAAATCCTCGACGAGCGCGAGCTTGAGGTATTCTCCGACAAGGACTCGGGCGCCGAGCTTTGGCGCGCCTACCGCACCTTCGCCCCGCGCTGGAAGACGTTTGCGCAAACGCGCATCGCGAAACCCTCGGACATCTTCCCGGTGTTCCGCGAGCTCTTCGCGAAGAACGCGCGGGAGGCGGCGTAGTGGGGGCGCCCTTCGCAACCATCCCCGCTCATCCCGGCGAAAGCCGGGATCCATCGCGCCGCATGAGATTCATTTTGGACCTTGGGGCGCACGCGCGATCTCCCTTCGTGGATCCCGGCTTTCGCCGGGATGAGCGGGACGGAGAGAGCGCGTGACCTCCTCCCTCCTTTTTGCCGACTCCGAATGGTCCTTCGACCGCCTGAAAGCGACCTATAACGCGATCGAGGACATCGCGCTCAAGGACCTCGGGCTCGACGTTTATCCGAACCAGATCGAGATCATCTCGTCGGAGCAGATGCTCGACGCCTATTCCTCGCACGGCATGCCGCTGATGTATCGCCACTGGTCGTTCGGCAAGCATTTCGCGCGCGACCAGATGATGTACCAGAAGGGTTATCAGGGCCTCGCCTATGAGATCGTCATCAATGCGGACCCCTGCATCGCATACCTGATGGAGGAGAATACGATGACGATGCAGGCGCTGGTGATGGCGCACGCCTCGTTCGGGCACAATCACTTCTTCAAGAACAACTACCTCTTCCGTCAGTGGACGGACGCCGAGGGGATCCTCCCGTATCTCGACTTTTCGAAGAAATACATCGCCAAGTGCGAGGACGAATACGGCCTCGAAGACGTCGAGAAAGTTCTCGACAGCGCGCACGCCCTGATGGACCAGGGCGTCTTCCGCTACGCGCGGCCCCCGCGCCTTTCGGAAGCCGACAAGCTGGCGCGCGCCGCGCTCCGCGCCGAGCACGAGCAGAAGACCTTCAACGACATCTGGCGCACGCTCCCCAATGTCGAGGAGCCGGACGAGGACGCCGAGGAGCGCCAGCTTGAAGTCAGGAACATCAAGCTGCCTGAGGAAAACCTCCTCTATTTCATCGAGAAGGCCTCGCCGGTCCTCAAGCCCTGGCAGCGCGAGCTGGTCCGCATTATTCGCAACATCGCGCAGTATTTCTATCCGCAGAAGCAGACCAAGGTGATGAACGAGGGCTGCGCGACCTTCGTCCACCACTACATCATGAACGCGCTCTACGACCGCGGCCTCATCAACGAGGGCGCGATCATGGAGTTCCTGCATTCGCATTCTTCGGTCGTCTTCCAGCCCGAATTCGACGATCCGCGTTATTCGGGGATCAACCCTTACGCGCTCGGCTTCGCCATGATGGAGGACATCAGGCGCATCTGCGAACATCCGACGGCGGAGGATCGCGAATGGTTTCCGGCGATCGCCGGATCGGGGCAATGGCGCGATATCATGAAGGACGCCTGGGCGAATTATCGCGACGAGAGCTTCATCCTTCAATATCTTTCGCCGAAGGTCATTCGCGATTTCCGCCTCTTCGCGCTTCAGGACGACGCCGGCGAGAGTCACATCGAGATCGAGGCGATCCACGACGATTACGGCTATCGCCGCGTGCGCGAAACGCTCGCCCGCCAATATGATCTCGGCATGCACGAGCCGAACATCCAGGTCGTCGCCGCGGACCTTGAAGGCGACCGCATGATCACGCTCCGCCACGGCACGCATGCGGGCCGCACGCTCGACGCGAAGACGCGCGACGAGGTGCTGTGGCACGTCCATCGCCTGTGGGGGCACAAGGTCAAGCTGGACGAGGAGCCGGCGTGAAGTGATGCGCCGCCGTTCCGCGCTCCCCGCGCGTTAGGGCGTCTCGATTTTCAATCCTGCTTCAAGCCCCGCAAAGTGCTTCGCATTCCAGGTGACGATCGCCGTCGCGCCCGCTTTCTTCGCCGTGCGCGCGTGGAGCGCGTCGTAAATACGCCCGCCCATGACGCCGCGCGCCGGCGCTTCGGCGATGAACGTCAGAACGTCGTTCGCCGCGAGGCTGAAGACATTGATGTCGCGCATCCAGTTCGCGATGAACGCGCTCGCCTGGCCGGGGCTGAGCCGAAAGCCCGCTGGCAGGCGCGTCAGGGTCGAGTAGGTTTCAATCAGCGCATGTCCGGAGGTCACGCCGCTGCGCGCATTCTCCAGAAAAAGGTTTGACGCCTCGAACCGCGCGCTCGATTCGAGCGCCGCCGCGACAAAAACCGAGCTGTCGATGAATTTCACCGGCGACCGGACTGCTTCCGTTTCGCACGGTGCGCGCGTTCTTTGCGTTCGTGTTCTACTTCAAACGCATTTCGCAATTCCGGATCGCGCATGATTTCTATGATGCGATTGACTTCCTCAGGGTCGAGAATGCCGGCCTTACGATCCTTCGGTTTGAACAAGCGCTTGCCGCGGCGGACAAGTCCGATTTCTTCCTTTTCCTGACGGACAACAAGCGCCCCGTCCTGTTCGTCGATGCGTACGACGTCGCCGTCCTCAAGGCCGATGCGCTGGCGCATCCCTTTCGGGATGACGATCCTGCCCGCTTTATCCACGACGACGCGTTCGCTCATGCGCCGCATGGTAGTCCGGCGCCCTACCGCCTGTAAACCCAAAAACGCGTGATGACTCCCATTGCGTCGCGCGCCGTCAGCCTTTCGCATCCCGCCCGAAATTCGGCACGTCGCTTTCCTGTCCCGCCGCGACGATCGCGCGGCGGAGCGCGCGGCCTCGGGCGAAGACGCGTTCCAGCGTCTCCGCATCGCCCCAGCGGATGGCGCGCTGGAGCAGCGCCAGTTCTTCCGAGAAACGCCCGAGGACTTCGAGGACCGCTTCCTTGTTGTTGAGGAAGACGTCGCGCCACATCACCGGGTCGGAGGCGGCGATGCGCGTGAAGTCGCGAAAGCCGCCGGCGGAATATTTGACGATTTCGGCCTCCGCGACGCTTTCAAGATCGTCCGCCGCGCCGACGAGGGTGAACGCGATGAGGTGCGGCAAATGCGAGGTGATGGCGAGCGCAAGGTCGTGATGCTGGTGATCCATCATCTCGACATTCGAGCCGACCGCGCGCCACAGCGCCGCCGCCTTGTCGATCGCCGCTTTATACGCCGCGTCGTCGCGCGCGAGCGGGGTGATGATCGCCCAGCGTTTCTCGAACAAAGTCGCAAAGCCCGCTTCGGGCCCCGACTGCTCCGTGCCGGCGACCGGGTGGCAGGGCACGATAGGAACGCGCGGGGACAACGCCGCCGCCGCTTCGACCACCGCGCCCTTGACCGAGCCGACATCGATGACGAGCGCGCCGTCATCGGCCTTCGCGGCGACCGCGCCAAGGACCGCCGGCATCGCCCCGACCGGCGTTGAAACGATGACGAGCCCCGCCCCTTTGAGGACCGCGCCCAGCGTATCGGGCGCTTCATCGACGGCGCCGCAGGCGAGGGCGCGCTTGCGGACATCCGGATCAAGATCGAAGCCGGCGATCGTCCCTGCAAGGCCGCGCGCGCGCATCGCCCGCGCGAGCGAAGCCCCGATCAGGCCGACGCCGATCACGGCGGCGCGGTCGAATTTCACTGTCACCGGTCTCTCTCTTTCCGTTCCGCCGTTCGCGCGCCGATAATGGCGGGGCGCGCCGCAACCGGGGCGCCGGCGCGCACGCGCCGCGCGGCGCCGACCGCGACAGGCTGCGCCATGTCCTTCGCCGCTTCAACGAGAATGACGCCGCCGAGGCCGGACCACATCCTTGCGCCCGCCCGCTCCCACGCGCGCGCGGCGCGCAACAAAAAGCGCGCGCCGATCGGCGGGAAATAGAGCGCCGACGACCAGGCGAGCGGGCGGAACATCGATTGTTGCAGCAGCCGTTCAAGCTGGCGCTTCAGATAGGGCCGGCCATGCGCGAAGGGCGTCGTGTCGACCATCGACCACAGGCCGCGGCGGTGCGCGACGACGATGATGAGGCGCCCGTCCGTCGTCAGCACGCGCCAGCATTCGCGCAAGAGCCGGCGCGGATCGTCCGCCTCCTCAAGGCCATGCACGAGGAGGAGGCGATCGATCGAGGCGTCGGGGAGCGGCCATCCCTCGCCGGAAAGGACTGCCCGGTTCGCCCCGCCCGCCGGCCAGCGCATGACGCCCTGCTCGCCGGGCGCAACGGCGATGACGCGCTCGGCCTTGTCGAAGAAGGAGAGATAGGGCTCGGCATGGCCGAAGCCGGCGAGCCGCAGGCGCGCATGGTCGCGCCAGGCCTCCTCGATGCGCGCGGCGACGAAGCCGCGCGCCGTCCGGCCCAGCGGCGTTTCGTAGAAATCGTGAAGGTCGAGAATGTCGGTGCGCAAGGCGTCTGCCTGAGGCTCAGTCCGGCGCCAGCGCCGGCGAAACATCCGTATGCAGAAAGTCCTCGCCGACGAAGAGCAGCGGCTCACCGCGCGCCTTCGCCAGCGCATAGCTGAAGCAGTCGCCGAAATTGAGGCTCGCCGCGTCAGCGCCTTTGCCCCAGCGGTCGTAGGCGTCCGCGACCGCTTCGGCGACGTCCTTCGTCACCGGCGCGATCTCGGCGCCGACGCCGTCGATGAGCGCCGCCATCTCAGGGCCGAGCCCGCGACGGCGCGCGACGATCAGCGCTTCTGCGAGCGTCGCCGCCGACATCGCAAGCTGCGGCGCGGTCGCCAGACGCTCCGACACCGCGTCCGCCTTGGCTTCGTTGAGGAGCACTGCCATCAACGCCGAACTATCGACGACTGTCATCGCGGCAGGCCGTCATCGCCGTAGAGGAAGTCCTGGCTGCGGGCGGCATCGGCGCCCGCCCGCGCCCTGCGCGCGGCGCTCGCCCGCGCCGCCTCGATCGCACGGCGGCGGCTTTCGACGCTCGGCGCGCGATGAACCGGCGCCAGCACGACGACCGGCCGGCCATGGCGTGTCAACACGATCTCTTCCCCGCTTTCAGCACGGCGGACGAGATCGGTCAGCTGACCTTTGGCCTCGGAGACGGCGACTTTCATGACGGAGATATAGACCAATTACTAGTCCTAATCAAGGATGGTCGAAGCGACGCCGCCGGGTTAGCGTGAAGCCATGCCCCTCGATATCCGCCAGTTTCCCTGCCTTTCGGACAATTACGGCTACCTGATCCGCGACCGCGAGACGGGCGCCGTTGCGGCGATCGATACGCCGGACGCCGGCGCCATCGACGCGGCGCTGGCGCGCGAGGGCTGGCGGCTCACTCATATCTTCAACACGCACTGGCACCCCGACCATGCCGGCGGCAACCTCGCGCTGAAGGAACGCTGGGGCTGCCGCATTGTGGGCCCGCGCGGCGAGGCGGCGAAAATTCCGGGGATCGACGAGAGCGTCGGCGAGGGCGACGCCGTGATGCTCGG
>CAZNXR010000036.1:0-11322 GCA_964576815.1 uncultured Caulobacterales bacterium
AGCCACACGCCGAAGCCGAGCGTCATTGCAAGGATTGCGCTCGCCTGAAAGAGCAGAAGCCACGCCGGCGGGTGGTCGCGATACCCGACCGTCTCCTGATAGTTGATGGCGAACCCGGTGATCGCCACCGCAACCGCGAAGATGACGCGAAACCGTCGCCGCCCTTCGACCAGATCGTCATTCAGGTAGCGCAGCGCCGTATACATCGCGTGCCCGAAGGCGCCGATCATGGTGACGCGCGCCAGGATCAGCGCGACGTCCCAATACCAGCCGCGAACGCTCGTGAAATGCGCGATGACGAGCTGCACGACGAAGAAGAGCGGGATGAGAACCGGCCAGCGCATCCGGAAGCTGTCATCGAACAGGGAGAGCGCAAACCACCAGAAGATGACCGGCGCGATGATCGACAGCACGCGAACGGGGATGATGACCGGCCCCAGCGCTTCAGAGAGCGGGTTCGACGTATTGATGACGTAGCACGCGGTCGAAAGGATGAACGCCGCCCCGAGCCCGCGCCGCCAGGTGACGGGACGGCGCAACAGAAACGCCAGCGCGATCAACACCAGCGCGCCGATCGTCATGCCCCGCAACAGCGTATCGATAAGGAGAAGACCGCCTGTCATCGGCGCGGACGGTTCGGCCGCCCGCCTCCGCGTGTCAATGCGCCGTCCGTTCGGGCGCGGCTTGACGACGGTGAATTATGTAACTATATAGTTACTCATGATTCCGGACCGAGACATGGACGCCGTCTTCGCCGCGCTCGCGCATGAGACGCGGCGGCGCATTCTCGACATGCTGAAAGCGCGCCCCGGCGTTGGCGTCGGCGAGATCGCGGCGAACTTCGACGTCAGCCGCATCGCCGTCATGAAACATCTCGCCGTTCTTGAGGAGGCGAACCTCATCGTCTCGCGCAAGGACGGGCGCACGCGCCGGCTCTGGTTCAACGCCGCGCCGATCCAGATGATCTACGACCGCTGGACGAACGATTACAGCGCCTATTGGGCGGGCGAGCTGACGCGGCTGAAATATTTCGCCGAAGCGCGCGCGCAAGGCGCCGCCGGGACAAAGACAAAAAAAGGGAGAGCCTGATGGCCGACGGACAGTATGCGGAAAAACAGATCTACCGGGTTATCATCAACGCGCCGATCGAGACCGTGTGGTCGGAGCTGGTCAAGCAGACTTCGCCGCGGCCGTTCTTCTGGAATTCCTCGTGGGACGCCAAAAACATTGCGCCGGGCGAGTCGTTCCGGATGCTGTCCGCTGACAAGCGCGCCGTCGGCGTCGTCGGCGAATTTCTGGACATGAAGCCCCCTCACCTCCTGTCGCACAGCTTCCGCCTCACCTCGCTCGACGATCCGCCCTCGAAGGTCACCTACACTCTCAAGGAAACGGCGGAAGGCGTCGAGTTCTGCCTGATAACGGAAAACATCGTCGCCGGCTCGAAGAGCGTCAAATCCATGGACGGCGGCGCGAAATTCATCATCGAGAATTTCAAGGCCTGTGTCGAAACTGGCCGGCCGACCTTCGGCGCGCGGATGACGAACGCCATGATGGGATTGATGGGCGGCATGGTTCCGAAGGCGTTGCGCGCCGAAAATTGGCCGCTCGGCAAACGGGTCTGAGGGAGAACGAACATGGCCGACCCTGAAGCGACGATGATCGCCAATTTCAAAGAGAAGACCGGCAAGAAACTCGATGACTGGCTGAAAATCGTCGCGAAGTCGGGTGGGAAGAAGCACGGCGAAATCGTCGGAATGCTGAAAAAGGACCACGGCATGACGCACGGGTTCGCCAATATGGTGGCGATGAAACACCTGAAGTCCGACGCCGGCAGCCTCGCGGAGGGCGGCGCCGATCTCGTCGCCGAACAATATTCGGGCGAGAAGGCTGCGCTGCGCCCGATCTACGACGCGATCATGAAATCGGTCTCCGCGTTCGGCCCCGACGTCGAAGCTTCGCCTAAGAAGGCCTATGTCAGTTTAAGGCGCAAAAAACAGTTCGCAATCATGCAGCCGTCGACGAAAACGCGCGTCGATGTCGGCATCAACCTCAAGGGCGCGGCGCCGACGGCGCGCCTCGAAGCGTCAGGATCGTTCAACGCGATGGTCTGGCACCGTGTGCGGGTTGAAACGAAAACCGATGTCGACAAGCAGTTAATCGCCTGGCTGAAGGCCGCCTACGACGCCGCGTGAACGGCATCTGCGCAAGGGCGTATCCGGCGGCCGCGAATTTATCTAATCCTTCGGCGTTCGCCGCCGGAGTTCGCATGCCTCTCCTCACGCCCGCCGCCGTCACCGAATCCGCCGCCTTCGCCGATCCACGCGCGATCCATGCGATGTTCCGGCGCCTGCGCGCCGAGGCGCCGGCGACGCGCGTCGAGGTCGAAGGACTGCCGCCCTTCTGGCTCATCACGCGCCACGACGACGTCAAGGCGATCGAGAACGATTCCGAGACTTTCCTTGCCGGCCCGCGCACCGTGTTGCAGACGTTGTCGCAGGAAGACTTCAACCTCAAGAATTTCGGCGATCGCAACGGCTTGAAGACGCTCGTTCACATGGATGGCGAAGAACACCGCAAACACCGGCTGATCGCGCAAGGATATTTCAACAGGACGAATATCGAGAAGCTGCGGGTGCAGACCGAACGACAGGCCGATCTTTTCATCGACAGGATGGCGGCGATGGCCCCGTCCTGCGACTTTGCGTCGGACATCGCCTTCTGGTTTCCCCTGCGCGTCGTCATGTCGATCATGGGCGTGCCGCCCGAGGACGATGCGCACATCCTGAAGCTGACGCAGCAGCTTTTCGGCTTCATGGACCCCGAACTCGGCTACGGTCAGGAACTCGGCGAGATGGGCGTCCTGAAGGTCATCACCGACTTTTCGGATTATGTGAACGCCCTCATCGCTGCGCGGCGCGCGCGTCCGACCGACGATCTTGCGACCGTTCTGGCGACCGCCGAGATCGACGGCGCGCCGATCGACAGTTTCAAGCAGCTTTCCTACTTCATCCTCGTGACGACCGCCGGCCACGACACGACGAGCGCTTCGATCGCGGAGGGAATGAATGCGCTGATCGACGATCCCGCTGCGATGGCGCGGCTCAAAGCCGAGCCGGACCTTTGCGCGACCGCGGCCGATGAGTTCGTGCGCCTCGCCGCGCCGGTGAAGCATTTCCTGCGGACGCCGGTCCGCGACGTCGAAATCGCCGGCGTCAGCGTGAAAGCGGGGGAGACGATCATGCTCGCCTTTTCCTCCGCCGCGCGCGACGAGAAGCATTTTGCAAATCCGGACGGCGTCACGGTCGATCGCCCCGTCAACCAGCATCTTGCCTTCGGCTATGGCCCGCATGTCTGTCTCGGCAAGCACCTCGCGCGCATGGAGATCGAGGTCTTTTTCCGGCGCCTCCTCCCGCGCCTGACACGCATCGAACGCGCCGGCCCCGTCCAGTACACAGAGGCCGCCTTCGTCTCCGGCATCAAGAAGATGCCCGTCAACTATGTCATGTCATGACGGCGCCCTTCATTCTCGTCGACGCCGACGCCTGTCCGGTGAAGGAGGAGGTCTACAAGGTCGCGCTGCGACACGGCGTTCCGGTGACGGTCGTCACCAATGGCGGCGTGCGCGTTCCGGATCACCCGCTGATCGCCCGTGAAATCGTCTCGGACGCCTTCGACGCCGCCGACGATTTCATCGCCGCCCGCACCGATGCGGCGGCGATCGTCGTTACCGGCGACATTCTGCTCGCGGACCGTTGCCTGAAGGCGGGCGCCGCCGTCGTCGCGCCTAACGGCAAGCCGTTCACGACAAGTTCGATCGGCGCGGCGATCGCAACGCGCGCGATCATGGCCGACCTTCGCGGCTCCGGCGACCCGACGGCGGCCGGCGGCGCCAAGCCCTTCTCGAAAGACGACCGCTCGCGCTTCCTGCAGGCGCTCGATGCGGCGATCGTTGCGCGGCGGCGGAAACTCTAGGCCGCCGCGGGCGGCCCCGGCGGCCATGTCGTTTCAACGACCGCCGGCGCCCCCGCGTTCGCAGGAAGGGCGAAGCTCGCCTTTGCGACGCGCTCGAGATCGGCGCAGATGCCGCGCGTTTTCTCGCGTTCGTGCACGAGAAGATCGACGGCGCGCTGGCGCATCACCGACTGCTCCGCGATGCGGGCCTCTTCGCGCGCGCGGCGGCCCGCCTCCATGGCGCCATCGTTTTCGATATTGCGTCTTGTTTCGTCGATCGCCTCGGAGCTTTCGACAATCGCCTCGATCGGAAAGTACTCGGTGAGAAAATGCTGGTGGATGCGCGCGCGGAGTTCCATGTCGTCGATGTCGAACAGCCGCTCGCGGTTGCGCTCATAGACGCTCGCTTCACGCTGGGCCATGCGGAACATGCGCTGCGTCACCGATCCCCAGGGATCGCCGATCTGCTGCGAGGCGAGCGCCATGTCGATCGTACGCCCCATGGTCGTCAGGATTTCGCCGAAGAAGCGCGCGGCGTCGCGCTCGCGCCGCTTTCGGTTCATGCGGTCCTCGATCATCTCGGCGAACAGCGCGCCGAGCGTCGCCAGCATCGCGCCGACCGTCACGGCGAGCAGCGTGTCGAGATTGCCGACCAGGTCGAAGACCGTCTTGTTCATGGCGCGCGCGCCCCTTGAAGTTTTATGGTTGAACTGGGGATAATATATCCTTGGTTATTTCCGAATCGCGTACTTCTTGCGGCGTAGGCATCAAGGAAAGAGCCATGCCCAAGGGCGAACAACGCAGCAATCGCGAAAAGAAAAAACCCAAGCAGGACAAGAACAAGAAGGGAGCCGCCCAACTCTCGCAAGTGAGCGAATCATTCGCGAAAGCGGGCGCGAAGAAACCGCCGGCGCCCGGGAGAAAATAGCGGGGCGCACGCCGCTATCTCGCCAGCGCCTTGCCGGCCTTCGCCTCACCCATCTGGTGGCGCAGGAAGGCGGGCAGCAGCGTCATTTTCTCCTGCGCGTCGAGCCCGTCGGCGAGGCGGTAGAGGTTCTGGTAGTAGAACGCCATCGCGGCGAAGCCGTTGATCGCCTTGATCGTGGTGTTGGGCGAGGCGGGGCCGAAAAAGCCGTCGCCGATCTTCAACGACTTCTCATAAAGAGGCGCGGCGGCGATTTCGCCTGCGAGCAATTTTCGCGGCACGTCAGGATCGACGCAAAGGGGTCGCGCAAGGCCGATAAGGTCGGCGGCGCCGGCGCTGAGCGCTTCTTCCATCGCGGCGCGGCTGCGGAAGCCGCCCGTCACCATCAGCGGCATTTTGGCGACCCGGCTCGCTTCCTCCGCGAACTGAAGGAAATAGGCCTCGCGCCGCTTCGTCGATTCCCGCTTGCGCTCCTCAAGCGGGGCTTCCATCCCGTCGATATCCATCATGCGCGGCTGCTCGTAGGAGCCGCCCGACACTTCGAGAAAATCGACGCCTTCATCGTTCAGCCAGCCGATCACCGTGAGGCAGTCGTCGAAGGTGAAGCCGCCCTTCTGGAAATCCGACGAATTGAGCTTCACCGCGACGGGGAAACCGGAGCCGACTTTCTTGCGCACCGCCGAGACCGTCTTGAGGAGAAGGCGCGCGCGGTTTTCGAGCCCGCCGCCCCATTCGTCCGTCCGCTGATTGACGCGCGGGTTGAGGAATTCGGAAATCAGATAGCCGTGCGCGGCGTGAACCTGCACGCCGGAAAACCCCGCCGCCTTGGCTATGGAGGCCGCGTGCACAAAGCGCGCGATCACGTCGAGAATTTCATCGCCCGTGAGCGCGCGAGGGTTGCCGAATTGGCCGCCCGGCAGATCGACGGCGACCGCAGAGGGCGCGACCGGCGTCTTCGTCACATAGACGGGCGTCTGGCGTCCCGCGTGGGAGAGCTGGACCATGATTTCGGCGCCGTTCGCAGTCGCGCTCGCCGCATAGGCTTCGAGCGCCTTAATCGCCTCAGGGCTCTGCGCGCCTTCGATCGCGACATTGCCCGGGCGCTCGAGATAGCGGCGGTCGATCTGGATGTTGCCGGTGATGAGAAGCCCCGCCCCGCCGTTCGCCCAGCGGGAATAAAGCGTCGCGTGGCGCGCCGTCGCGCGATTGCGCGTATCAGCAAGCCCTTCGGTCATCGCCGCCTTGACGAGCCGGTTTTTCAACCGGACGCCGCAGGGAAGCGTCAGCGGATCGGCGATGGTGGTCATGGGTGCGTCCCGGCCTCTGCGAAGGTTATTCCGCAGACCTCTTATCACCCTGATTCGGCAAGGGCAGGCCTGCTGGGCGGAAAAGGCGCGGGGCGCAATCGGCCAGATCGCCGTCGGTCTCAATTCTCGCTGCCGCACGCCGCCCGACGCCAACTCGGAATTTCCTGCGTTCACGGGGCCGGGGACGGCGCCTTCGCCCGTGTTGCGCGGCGCTGAATTGAGATGAGTTCATTGCATCCAGTATCGACTGTTAACGTCTGACGCCGATTTATTTCTGTTTTCTGACGTTCCGTTAACCTTAATCTAACCTTTGTGCCCCGAATTGAGGAGGTGCGGGGCATCGTCCGCATGCCGACCGTTAAGGGGATAAATCTTATGCGCGCCATCATGTTAAGTATTGCAGCCGCCGTGACCCTCGCCGGGCCGGCGGAGGCGCGCATGGTCGAATTGGCCGATTTTTTCACCGCCGGAAACGGCGCGATGAGCGTGCGCGGCGCAAGCATCGACTTGACGACGCCCTCGCCCGTTGAAGCGCTGACCCGCGCTGAACGGCGCGACGCCGCCTTGCTGCGCTGCGCCGGCCCGCGCGATGCGTTCTGTTTCAGCGAGGCGCTGCCCGAGCGCCTTGAAGATCCCTCTCTCACGATCATCGTTGAGGAAGGCTTCAGCCTCAGCAAACTTTCTTTCGGCGGGCTTGCGTCAGAGGGCTCCTTCGCATCGGGGAGCGCTTCTGTCATCGTCAACGGGATTTCCTTTACGCTCGACGAACTCTCAAACCTGACGCTCACGGGCGGGCGCCTGGTCATCAACCTTAATTCGCTGACGGCCGCAGGCTTGTCGCTGCGATCCTTTGAGATCACCGACCTGTCAACGCCCCTTCCCGCCGCCGGACTGTTGATGATCGCGGGCCTCGGCGGCTTCGCGGCGGCACGAAGCGTGCGAAAGAAAGCCTGACGTCCTTGCACCGGACTCTCGCGGAAGAGGCCGCCCCGAAACGGGCGGCCTTTTTCTTTTGACCGTCAGCGGCGTGCGGGCGCAGTCTGGCGCCATGACAGATGCGCCCCTCATCCTCACCGAAATCGACGGCCCGGTTTTCGTCGTCACCATCAACCGGCCCGAGCGCCGCAACGCCGTCGATCGCGCGACCGCCGATGCGCTCGCCGCGGCGTTTCGCGCCTTCGACGGCGACGCCGATTTATCCGTCGCAGTTCTCACCGGCGCCGGCGACGATTTCTGCGCCGGCGCGGACTTGAAGGCAGTCGCTGGGGGCCGAGGCAACCGCATCGACGCAGGGGGCGACGGACCAATGGGGCCGTCGCGGATGATGCTGTCAAAACCCGTCATCGCGGCGATCGAGGGCCACGCCGTCGCCGGCGGACTTGAACTCGCGCTATGGTGCGACCTGCGCGTCGCGGCGCGGGACGCGACCTTCGGCGTCTATTGCCGCCGTTTCGGCGTGCCGCTGATCGACGGCGGCACGGTCAGGCTGCCGCGCCTCATCGGCGCATCGCGCGCGATGGACATGATCCTGACCGGGCGCGCCGTCGGCGCCGAGGAAGCCCATCAATGGGGCCTTGCAAACCGACTGTGCGAGTCCGGGGCCGCGCTGCGTACTGCGAAGGCGCTCGCGCACGATCTCGCGCGGCTGCCGCAGATCTGTATGCGGAACGATCGCCTCTCGGCGCTCACGCAATGGTCGCTCAGCGAGGAACAGGCGATCGCCGCGGAGTTCGCGCTCGGCCTTGAAACGCTCGCCTCCGGCGAAACGCTCGCGGGGGCCGCAAAGTTCGCAGGCGGCGCGGGCCGTGGCGGCGCGGCGTTAGAAGAATAGCCGCGCGCGGGTCTTCGGCTTTTCCGGGCGCGGGATGATGGTGAACGTCCGGAGCGCATTCTTGTCGAAGCGCTTCGGATCGATGAGGCGGTCCGGCGCGCGCGGGTCAATGAAACGTAACTCATCGACAGCGCCGAACCCGCCCGCGCCGAACAACCGCGCGGAGCGGTAGAGCACGCTCTTCTTGAATTCATTGACGCCGCTGGAGCGCATCGCCTCGAGAAAAATCCGGTCGGCGCGGAAACGCTCTTTCCGGAACAGCGTCGCGCCTTCCGGAGGCTCGGCGATCGAGTAGAGCCAGTCGTGAATGACGGCCGCCGCGGAATACGGTCCATTCTGCGGCACGAGCGGGCGGAACGCCGCCGGCACGCTTGCGAAGTCCGTCACGAAATGCGGCGGCACGACGATCGCGACATTCGGGCGCGACTTCACATGGATGTAGATGAGGCCGCGCTTGACGACATAATTCGCCGCGCGCTTCTGCCGTCGCTCGATGACGAACGGCACGGGGCTCGCCTCCAGCTCGGTGACGAAGCGGTCCTCCATGCCGAAGATTTCCTCGGCGATCTCCAGCGCCATCTCCGGCGGACAGGGCTTTCCCGCCATTTCCTCGGCGAGCGCCAGCACTTTCTCGCACAGCGCGATATCATCGACCATGAAGGGCATGACGCGCAGCCTCCGACTCAAGGGGCCGCAGGCGCTTCGTTAAGCCGTGCGGCGACGAACGCTATGACGCCGAGCGCGACGAGGACAAGTCCCGCAGCGATCACGCCCCGGCGCCGGACTTCGTTTTTGCGTTTGGATCGGCTGAGCGATTCTTCGGCGCGTTTTTGGGCGGCGCGTTCTTTTTCTGCGTCGCCTTCCCCGCCGTCCATCGCCGCGAGGCCGTCGGCGGCCTTGTTGCCGAAGATCGTCGCCGCAGCCGCAAGAGCGCCGCCGACCGTCACGAGAAGGAAGCTCGCGACATCAAAGGGGTGCATGGATCAGCCGCGCGTTGCGAGGGGGACCGGCGTCGGCAATTCGAAATCGCACACGACGGCGACGCGCCGCACCATCGCGTAGCTTGGTCCGCGCCCCGGGCCCGCCCGCTCAAGCCTTGCGACACGAGGCTGCGTCACGCCAAGCCTGGCCGCGAGTTCGGCTTGGTTGAGCCCGGCATCTTGCCGCATAACTCGAATGAGGCGCGCCCCTTCCATCTCATACAAAGCAGTTTCGTAGGCTTCGCGAAGTTGCGGCCGGCTCGCCATCAGTTTGTCCAAATCGACGGCGACCGCCCGCGCCTTGCGATCCCTGGCGCGCGCCGTGCCGGTTTTAGCTTTCGCCTTCGACTTTTTCACCATGATCCGATCTCCTTCAGTCGCCGTCGCGCTTCCCGTTCAAAGGGATCGGCGGTCTTGGCGCCGCGCATGTCTGTCACATAAAGCACAAGAACCGCGCCGCCGCGGCCGCGTTTCTTCGCCGCGTATATCATGCGGAGGCGGCCCTGACGGTAAAGATAGAGATCGCCCCACACGTCTTCGGCTGCTTCGGCGAGTCCGTACCGGCTGACCATTTTGAGACGCGCATAGGCGTATCCGGCCTCAGTAAATCCTGCTTCGTCATGGTCGAACCACGCGATAAGCTCTTCGCGGGCGTCAAATCCCTTTCCCGTCGCGTATCTGACCGACACTCCTCATCCCCATATAATGAATTCATTATAAATTTCAAGCGCCGCGGGCGGTCTATTTGACCGCCGGGGCCGAACGTGCCTTGACCAGACTTTCCTTCCGTTCGGAGTGTTCCGCAATTATGGCCGTCCGCGCCTCCAAGAAAGAACCAGACCTCTTTTCCGGCGCCGCCGGCGATTACACGGCAAAGGACATCGAGGTCCTCGAGGGGCTGGAGCCTGTCCGCAAGCGCCCCGGCATGTATATCGGCGGCACGGACGAGAAGGCGCTGCATCACCTCTTCGCCGAAGTGCTCGACAATTCGATGGACGAAGCGGTCGCCGGCCACGCAACGCGCATCGAGGTCGAACTGGGTGAGGACGGCTACCTCACCGTCACCGACAATGGCCGCGGCGTGCCGATCGACCCGCACCCGAAGTTCAAGAACAAGTCGGCGCTCGAAGTCATCATGACGACGGTGCACTCGGGCGCGAAGTTCGAGCCGAAAGCCTATCAGACCTCCGGGGGCCTGCACGGCGTCGGCGTTTCGGTCGTCAATGCGCTCTCCGACGATCTCGTCGTCGAAGTGTGCCGCAATCGTCAGATGTGGCGCCAGACCTTCTCGCGAGGACTGCCGAAGACAAAACTCATCGACGCCGGCCCCGCGCCGAACAAGCGCGGCACCTCCGTCCGATTTCATCCCGACCCGGAAATTTTCGGCGCGAAGGCCGCCTTCAAGCCTGCGCGGCTGTTCAAGATGGCGCGGTCAAAGGCCTATATTTTCGGTGGGGTCGAAATCCGCTGGCGCTGTGCGCCTTCGCTCATCAAGGACGAGACGCCGGCTGAAGCCGTCTTCCGCTTCGAGGCGGGTCTCACCGATTATCTGCGCTCGCTGATCAACGGGAAACCAACGGTCACCGACGAGATTTTCGCCGGCAGGATCGACCGGCGCGAAGACGGCGGGCATGGCAGCGTCGAATGGGCGGTGACGTGGGGCGCGGCAGGCTTTGCGCATGACGGCGAGGATGTCGACGGCTTCACCCGCTCTTATTGCAACACCATCCCGACGCCTGAAGGCGGCACACATGAGCAGGGCCTGCGCGCGGCGCTGTCAAAGGGCCTCAAGGGCTATGCCGATCTCGCCGGCAACAAGCGCGCCGGCAATGTGACGCCCGAAGACATCATGACGACCGCGGGCGCGCTATTGTCCGTGTTCGTCCGCAATCCGGAATTCCAGGGGCAGACGAAAGACAAGCTGGCGACGGCGGAGGCCCAGCGCCTGGTCGAGAACGCGGTGCGCCCCGCCTTCGACCATTGGCTCGCGAGCCACCCGAAACAGGCGAACGAACTTCTAGAATGGACGATCGAACGCGCCGACGAGCGCCTGCGCCGCCGGAAAGAGAAAGAGGTCAGCCGCGCCGCCGCAACGCGCAAACTTCGCCTGCCCGGCAAGCTCGCCGATTGCAGCCAGAAGGACCGCGATGGCACGGAGATCTTCCTCGTTGAGGGCGACAGCGCCGGCGGCAGCGCGAAACAGGCGCGCAACCGCGCGACGCAGGCGATCCTCCCCTTGCGCGGCAAGATCTTGAATGTCGCGAGCGCGACGCGCGACAAGATCATGGCGAATGAGGAAATCCAGGACATCGCGCAGGCGTTAGGCGT
>CAZNXR010000037.1:0-11196 GCA_964576815.1 uncultured Caulobacterales bacterium
GCAGCGACGCGCGCCCCGTATGAAGAAGCGTTCTGCCTTGGCGAACATGCGCTGAACGATGTGTCGGATTGCATCGGCTGGGTCGCCAGCATCGACAAGTAGCGTCGAGTTCGACATTCGCCGGTAAAGGGCCGTCCTTCGCGGGCGGCCCTTTTTGTTGCGCGCCCACTTGGCTATGGTCGTAGCGTGTCAGGAAAGCGCGGGCTATGGCGTTCAGGGAATCCGGGCGAGGCGGCGGCGGCGGTCAGCAGAGAAACGTGCTTGGCGGCGCGCTGACGCTGTGCAGCGATGCGCCGGTCACCGGCTTCTTCCGCACCGGTTGCTGCCATACGGCGCCGCAGGACGCCGGCGCGCACACGGTCTGCGCGATCATGACCGATGACTTCCTCGCCTTCTCGAAGGCGTGCGGCAATGATCTCTCAACGCCGCGACCGGAGTTCGGCTTTCCAGGTCTAAAGGCCGGCGACCGCTGGTGCCTGTGCGCGGCGCGCTGGAAGGAAGCCGAAGCGGCCGGCAAGGCGCCGAGGCTCGTCCTCGCGGCGACGCACGAGCGCACGCTATCCTTCGTTTCCCTCGACGCGCTCAAAGCCCACGCGATCGACGTCGCCTGAAACGCGCCCGGACAGATTTTCAAGCGCCATGCGCCCTGACGAAGACGACAGCGCCTTGCCGGCCCTCGAACCGGCGACTATCGAAAGTCCATGACGCGCTTTGACGACATCGTCGCCGACTTCGCTTTTCTCGACGACTGGGACGATCGCTATAAGTATCTTATCGATCTCGGGCGCGCGCTGCCGCCTTTTCCTGAGGAGAAGCGCGACGAAGCGCGCAAAGTGCGAGGGTGCGCAAGCCAGGTCTGGCTCGACGCGGTGCGGCAAGGCGACCGCATCAATCTCGCCGGCGATTCCGACGCGCATATCGTGAAGGGGCTCGTGGCGGTGCTTCTGGCGCTCTATTCCGGCAAGGGGCCCGCCGAAATCTTGTCGATCGACCCGGAGAGCGCGCTCGGCCCGCTCGATCTTTCGGCGCATCTGACGCCGCAGCGGTCGAACGGTCTTGCGTCAATGATCCGGCGCATCCGCGCGATCGCCGCAGATGCTTCGGGCGATGGGGCTTAACTCGCCTGACGCAGCTTCTTGCGCTCGATCGGCGGCCCAGCGCGCGTCGCGTCCGCGATGATCGCGCGAATGCGGCCGCGATACTCGTTTTCGAGAAGGTCGATCTGCCTGTCGAATGTCGGACATTCTCGCTGGTCCTCTATCACGTGGCAGGCATGACTGACCGTGCTGCGGTCGCGCCCGAATGCAGCCGATATTTCGCGCAGCGACATGTTTGCGGTCACATGACAAAGATACATCGCGAGCTGGCGCGCGAACGCGACATCCGATTTTCGGAGGTTTGCGCGCATGTCTCCTTCGTTGACGCCGCACGAGAGCGCCGAGACGTCCCTCGCCGCGGCGACGATTTTCCTTCTGTAGAACGCCGAGGGGCCCCCGCCCCACTCGATTCCCGTCATCCGGTTCTCCCCTTCAGCAGCAACGCTGACGGGTCATTCTAAAACTTGAATTGAAGTGTCGGATAACTTTAGCGATCGTCGTTAAGATCGGGTGAGTCGTTAACAATAACGGCTGCGGAAGGTCCCGGTTTGCGCAGGCTGAGGCGCGGCGGCGGCGCGTCAATTGTAAACGAGAATCGCGGGTTCTAAGACGGCCGTCCTATTTCAGCGCGGCGGCGAGCTTCTTAAGAAACTCCTCTCCGCCGAGACTGTCGACGCCGCGCGCGTCAAGATATTCCTCAATCGCTTCAGCGATCAGCTCTTCCGACCGCAGATTGAGTTCGGCGGCGCCGAGCGAGAGGCGCATGAAGGCGCGCGCGCCAAGGTGCGCGCTCACTGTCGCGCGCGTCTCCGGCGCCGCGGGCCCCTGAACCGCGCCTGCGGGCGCAGCAGCTTTGAGGTCGGCGTCGTCGAAACCGTCGTCCAGATCGTCAAGCGGATCGCGGTCTTCGTCGGGCGCAGGTTCGTCGTCGAAAAAGAGCTCGCGCGCGTCGGCGCCGCCGTCGGCGCCGAAATTCTCGAAATAGGAGGCGACCTCGTCGGCCTCCGCCTCCAGCGCCTCGATTTCCTCCGTACTTGGATTATCCGGATAGCCGGCCTCGAAGCTGCGTTCGTTGATGACCGTGATCGGCTGCGCCGCCGGCGCAGGTTTTGGCGCAGCCTTGGCTGCGGGCGGGGATTCGGCGCGCACAGGCTGCGCCGGCGCGGGCTGAGGCTTCACCGGCTGCGCTTTGGCGGCGGGCGGCGACGGCGGAGGTGGGGCGGGCTCTACGCGTGCGGGCGCAGGCGGGGGCGGCGGCGCTGCGCGCGGCGCGACGGAAAGCGGAGAGGAGGAGGCTTGCCCCTTGCCTTTTTCTTTCCCGTCTTTCTTGCGCGGGATCAAAGCGTCGCTCAGCGTAAAGGCTTCGGTTTCCTCAGCCCCGTCGATGATGGGCGAGTTCGAGGGCGCCGCCTGCCCCTTGCGGGCGAGCAAGCCTGATGTCAGCGCGGCGAAGCGGCTTTCAAGCTTCCCTTCGCCCGCCTGAGCGCTCGATTTCTTGGTCATCGAACTCCGCCTGCGGCAGAAACGCCTTTACTGCGCGGCGCGGCGGCCAAATACCCGGTTCTGCGGGGATGCCTGCGCCGCGGGGCCCGCTTCTTCGCCCTGTCGATAACCGCCCTCCGCGCGTTTCAAGCGCCGGTCGAGATATTGCCAGAGCTCGCTGACCTCCTGAGCGGACTTGCAGTACGGATCGATCTCCATGACCGTCCGCCCATCGATCATCGAGGCCGCGTAATCGACGCGGTGATGGATGACGGTCGGCGCCACGGTGCCGTGCTGCGAGAGCGCGATCGCCGCTTCCGAGGTGATGCGCGACTTCGGCGTCGCGCCGTTGACGACGAAAACGAGCGGCTTGCCGCGCGCCTGCGCAATATCGACGGTCGGGCCGACCGCCCTAAGGTCGTGCGGCGAGGGCCGCGTCGGCGCGACGACGAGGTCGGCGAAACCGACGACCTCGGAGATCGCGCGCGTCACCGCCGGAGGCGTGTCGATAACGACGAGGCGGAAGCCTTCGTCGCGCGCCCGGTCGAGATCCTGGAAGAGATTTGAAAACACCGACTGGATGAACGCGGGCTGCGGGTCCTGCCGCACGTTCCACCATTTGGCGAGCGACCCTTGCGGGTCGGTGTCGATGAGCGCGACGGGTCCAGCCCCCGCGCGCCCGGCTTCCACCGCAATGTGGCCGGACAACGTCGTCTTGCCCGAGCCCCCCTTCTGCGATGCGAAGACAATTACGCGCATCGACGCCAGCATGCGTCCTCCATGAAGTCTGTCGACGAGGCGAAAGCCCCATCCCTAAGGGTACGCAACTGTCGTTAATTCGCCGCTCCGAACACGCATCGAATTCGCGAAAAATTTGAACGGCGCCGTCAGCTTATTGGAAAGCGGTCGCGCCGACAGCGTCCAAAATACGCAAGTCCGCCGCCGGCGCGATCGCAGCGTTAGCAGACAGCCTTTAAAGGCCGCTTAAAGCGTGAGCTGTTCGGTTTCGTCGAGGCCCAGAAGCCGCGTAATGTTCGCGATGCGCGGATTGCCGTCCCAGTCCCAATAGCGAAGCACGGCGCGCGCAAAGTCCCGGGCCATCGAATCAAAGACGCCGAGCACTTCTTCCGCGCGCTGCGGCGACAGCGGGTTCTCGCCCGCTTTTTGCTGGAGGATGTTGAAGAACTCCGCGCGCGGGATGCCGAGGCTTTTGCACATCACCGCGAAGGGTTCGACCCCGGGATCGCGCAGAATGCGGGCGACCAGCTCGCGGCTCACGCCGGCGATCATGCCGGTCGCCAGGATGATCTCTTGCGCGGGATATTTGCGCGCGGCGATCATCGTCTTGATGACGACGTCCATCGAGACGGGCTCCCCGTTCACGCCGCGCGGACGATGGCGCCGGTCGAGCATGACGAGCAGCTCCTTGACGAGCGGATCGGCGCCCGGGCCGCGGAAAACCAGCGGATAGAGTTCCTGCACGCTGTCCTGAATGATCGTCCGGTCGAGCGCGAAACGGGCGAGGATGCGCTTGCGGTTTTCCGCGCTGACCCACCAGAACATCATAAAACCATGCGCGGGTTCGAGTTCGCGCCGGCGCAAAAGGAACGCTTGCATCTCGAGATCGGACGGCGACAGGCTGACGAGGAGATCGATCGCGGTCGGCGAGAAGGTGAATTCGTCCCGCCTGAGAAGTAGTTTGGCGACCTCGGGCTCTCTGAATTCAAGGATCACGTCGGCGAGCGACGCCGTCAGGTCGAGCCGGCGCGCAATCATCTCGCGATGGATGGTCTTGCCCTTGCGCGCGCACTCGATGAGCAACGCTTCAGGCACCGGCTCGGTCCGGCGGATGACCGCCGCAGCGACTTCGGGTTCGGACAGCAGCAGAACATGCAGGAGCGCGCTTGGCGCTTCGGGCACGCGGGCGATGCGGCGGGCGACTTCCAGGCGAAGGTCGTGATCGACTTTGTCGAGGAGCTGCAGCATCAGATCGGCGACAAGCGAGCGCTCATTGGCGGTCAGCCGGGAGGCCGGCAAGACGACGATGTCGAGCAGCTTTCGGACGATCGAGTCGCGCGCCGAGAAACTCTTGCCCGGTTCGGGCGTAAGACCGGATTCGTTGGGGACGAGATCGCCCTCTTCCTCGTCCGTCGCCGTTTCAAGCGTCGCCATGGGCGGATTTCATCCAGTTCCCGTCAGTACCGGCGTTGTAGCGGGGCCATCGTTAACGGGGGCTTGCGCCCGGGCCGCTTTTCCCGAAAGACTGCCTGCGGGAGCCTCGCCAGGCTCCGGTCGCTGTCGTCAGTTTTGAGGTATCCCCGTGCTCCGAATCGCCACCGCCGCCTTGTTCTGCGCGGCCCTTACGGCCTGCGCGACCGACGCCGGCCTTTCCGAAGAACCGGGCTTCGTGGCGGGTTTTGGCGACGGCTGCGCGACCGCCCAGGAAGAAGACAAGAGTTTCTCAACCAAACGCCACCGCGACACCGAGGCGTTTGACGCCGACCGGGCCTATCGCGCCGGCTGGCGGCAGGGCTGGCAGCAATGCAAGAACCCGACGGGTTCGCGCAACGATGGCGGGCGCATTCTCGGCAATGAAGAGCGGTTTTAGATCAACCCCCTGATTAGAGCGGCGGGCGACAAAAGTGCAACGCGGTTTTTCGCAAAGCCGCCGCGACCACCGAAAAACTAGAGCTTGGGCGATTCCTATCAATCGCCCGAAGCTCTAGAATTCAGGGCACGCCGCTTTAGCCCCAATCGCGAGCAAATGGCGTCGCGCGCTCTTTCCGCTCATTCCCGCGAAAGCGGGAATCCACCTTTCAAAGCGCAGCGCTCCCTTGGCTCTGGATCCCCGCCTACGCGGGGATGAGCGGTAGGAAAGTGTCTCATCCTGGTTGCAGCCGGCGCTATGGCAATGCACGCAAAAAAACCGCGCCGGTGATACCGGCGCGGTTTCCAGACTTGTCGAGGTCGAGGCTTAGATCGCAGCCTTGCGGCGCGCGGCGAAGCCGAGGCCCGCGATGCCCGAGAGCAGCAGGAGCGCCGCGCCCGGGACCGGGATTTCTTGAACGTCGAACACGAAGTCGTTGTAGTCAGGCTCGCCCGGGCGGCTCGGACCAGCCGGCAACCTCAGGTCTTCGAAAGCGATGCGGAACACACCACTGCCGAGCGGCGTGATGAGGGCGTGCACAAAGCCGTCAGAGTTGTTTGAAGCGGCGCCGGAGAACCATGTATTCGGACCGGAAAGCGGATCCGTCAAGATGCTCAGCAATATCTCAGCACCCGACATCGGGCCGTTCGCAACAACGCTGGTACCAACCGCGACGTTGTTGTCGAAGATCATTTGACCGCCGAAAACAAGCGACAGGAAGCTGGTGAAGCCGGCGTCCTTCGAAACGAACGTAAAGCGGAGGTTCGCGCCGTTCGACGAGAACAGCGTATTAGCTGGCGTCCCGTTGGCGTCAGCAGGGCCTGCTGCGGCGATAACCGCGGCGTTTGCCGCAGAAGCGAAAACTAGACCGGCCGCTGCAAAGCCAGCCGCAATCAGGCGTGGAAACTTCATCTCTTTTCCCCATAACTAAGGTTACGAAACCGTTAAATACTCGTGTCGAACTAAGCGGTCAATAGCTTATTTTGGTTAACGAACATTTTTTTTCGCGGTGCAGCGTGCTTTTCGACGATTTTCGGCCAAGCCGCGTGACATAAATCACACTCTACGACCTAAGGTCTTGGCGACCCACGCTTTTCAGCGAAAGGCCGGTAGCCGGTCTACAGGCAAGGGACTTATTCCGCCAGTCGGAGGCGCTGGCGGTCGAAGAGGCGCAGAACCTGAACGAGGTCCGGCCCACGCTTCAGGATGACACCGGTCATCGAAACGATTGCGTAGGCGCCCTGGCGCTGCGCCAGGCCCGGCCGTTTCTCGATCCGGTAAAGGGGCGTTTCGGCGGCGCGACGAAAAACCGAGAAGACCGCGGCGTCCTTGAGGTGATCGATCGCGTAGTCGCGCCATTCGCCGGCGGCGACGAATTGTCCGTATAGCCCGAGAATGCGAGACAGCTCCTCCCGCGTAAAGGCTACGGCGTCGGGCTTCTGGCGACACGGTCTTTGATCAATCGACGCGAACATGGACCGGTGCAAGTCTGTTACGACACGGCGCTGCGCGCAAGCCGCTCATCCGGCAGTTCTGATGAAATCGCGCAAGGGCGCGAACGCCGCCGCTATCTCGCCATAGACCTTTCGCTTGAAGGGCACGATCAACCGCGGCGCCTCTTCGAGGCTGGCCCAGCGCCAGGCGTCGAACTCCTGATGATCGTCCGCTTCGAGATCGATTTCGCTGTCTTCGCCTTCAAACAGCATCGCGGCCCATTTCTGACGCTGACCGCGCCAGCCGCGTTTAGCGTATTCGGGCGGGAAATCGTAAGCGAGCCATCCGGGCGTCAAGGCGATGAGGCGCGCGGAAACGACGCCCGTCTCCTCCTTCAGTTCGCGGTAGGCGGCGGCGGCGATGTCCTCGTCCGCGTCAACGCCCCCTTGCGGAAATTGCCAGCTGAGGAGACCCGCGTCTTCGCCGGCGACGCCGAAGGCGCCGATGCGGCGCCCGATGAACACCTCGCCCTTCCCGTTGAAGAGCACGACGCCGACATTCGGCCTGTAATGCTTCAAAACGTCGTCGAGCATGGGGCGCGCATTCGATCCGCAAAGGTTTCGGCGCTTGCTTAGCTTTCTTCCGTGCGCATGGCGAGGACAGCGGAGGCCGGCGCCAGCGCCAGACCGCGCGAGGACAAGGTATCGGCCCATTCGACAAGCGCGCCGAGCGAGTCGGCGTTGACATAAGTCTTGCCGACCGCGTGTCCGGCGCGCGCTGCGATTTTTTCAAGGCTGTCGAGATCCCGCGCAAGGCGCGCCTTGTCGCCGCCGAAGCCGGGATCGATCAGCCGGCTGACGGTCGCGACGCCCTTTTCCTTGCCCGGCCTGACGGCGCCGGTGTCGTCGATGTAAGCAAGGCCCGCCGAAGCGAGCCGGTCGAGCACCGGCGCGATCGCATCGCGATCGGCGCTGAAATGCGCGCCGAGATAATTGGTGACGCCGAAATAGCCCTCCGCGCGCGACAGGATCCATTCAAGACGCTGCAGGTTTTGCTCGGCGCTGCGGGACGTCAGGAGAGTGGCGGGGCCGAGGGCCTCGCCTTCGCCGCTGCGATTCTCCATCGGTATTTCAAGCATGAATTCATGCCCCGCCTCGCGCGCGCGCCGCGCCCAGTAATCGAGATCCTTTGCATAGGGCGCAAAGGCGAGCGTCACGCCCGCCGGCAGCTCCGTAATGGCGCGTTCGGTGAGGGAGCGGTTTAGTCCAAGACCGCCGACGATGAGCGCGACTTCGACGCCATCGCCCGGCGTGAAGGGGCGCGCGTAGAATGTCGCCGGGCGTCTGCCGTCGGGGCCGATGCGCGGCGCCCGGCCGAACGCCGTGCGTTGCAGCAACAAGGGATCGGGATCGGCGATCCGGGCGACGGTCAGCGAAGCGAGCGCGTGCCCCGCGGCGATCGACTTCGCCGGCGCGCCGTCGATCGTTATGACGACGTCAGCCGCCGGATCGGGCGCGGCGGGCCCGCCTGTTTCAATGCCGGCGAGCTCATCCTGCGCGGCGACGTCATAAGGATCGGCGGCGGGGGCTTCGCGGCCGAAATCCTGCCGGTCGATCCGGCTCACCGCGGCGCGCCGCTCCTCCGTAGGCGGAGCAAGCCGCTCGACGCCCTCGACCGTCATGGCGATCGCCGCGCGGCGGCGCGCGTCGTCGGAAACCGTGTAAAGCGTCATCCCGGCGCAAATCGCCGCGAAGAAAAGCCAGGCCTGGGTGAGCCTGCTCAAGACCGGCAATTTGAGACGACGCCCGCCGAACCGCACGCGTATCTTCCTTAGCCGCACCGACCGGCGGCGTTCCCGTTTCGCGGCACCCTAGAAAGAGCAGGGTTAACAATTGGAAAAAATCGGCCCGAGGAAGCCGCGCTCGCCCGGCGAAAACGAACGCCCCGCCGGGCCCGGCGGGGCGTTCGAAGCAAAGGCGGAACCCTATTGCGCGGGCGTACGGCGCGCCGCCGAAGCGTCGGCAAGCGCCGCGCGAAACGCCGTCGTGTCTGCAAGGATCGACAGCGCGCGATCGAGCTGGCAGTCGTTTGGGTCGTTTTCGTTGGGCTTGCCGTCAGCGCCCTTCTTGAAATGGCAGAGGAAGGGTTCGACCGTCGGCTCTTTCTTGGCGTTCTTTTCTTTCTCGACATCGAGCGCGCCCGGAAGGCTCGCTTCCGACGGGCGCTCGCCGGTCGGTTCTTCCTGACCCGGAAACTTGACCGGCATTTCAATGTCGGGGTCGATGCCGTGCGCCTGAATCGAGCGCCCCGAAGGCGTGTAATAACGCGCCGTCGTCAGGCGGAGTGCGCCCTGCAGACCGTTCTGCAGCGGGATGACCGTCTGCACGCTGCCTTTTCCGAAGGACTGCGTGCCGAGGACGAGCGCGCGGTTCCTGTCCTGCAACGCGCCGGCGACGATTTCCGACGCCGAGGCCGAGCCGCCGTTGATGAGCACGACGATCGGCTTTCCCTTGGCGAGATCGCCGGGCGCGCCCATTTCGCGCAGGGTGTCCTTCGGATTGCGTCCGCGCGTCGAGACGATTTCCCCGCCTTCAAGGAATGCGTCCGACACTGCGACCGCCTGATCGAGCAAGCCGCCCGGATTATTGCGAAGGTCGATGACATAGCCTTTCGGTCCGCCGGGAATCGCCTTGTCGAACGACTTCAGCGCCTTCAGAAGTCCCGCCTCCGTCTGCTCGGAGAAATTCGACACGCGGATATAGCCGAAATTCCCCTCAACCCGGTGCGTCACCGCCGGGACGCGCACGATGTCGCGCACGAGCTTAAGCTTGAAGGACGGTTTCGTCCGGTCACGGACGACCGCGATTTCAACCGGCGTTCCCTTCGCGCCCTTCAGCTTTTCAATCGCCTGATCGATGGTCATGCCCTGAACCTCGACCCCGTCGATCTCGGTGATGAGGTCGTTGGTCTGGATGCCGGCCTTCTGGGCCGGCGTGTCGTCGATCGGCGCGATCACTTTGACGAATCCCTTGTCGGCCCCTTCATTGTCCATCACGACCTGGATGCCGAGACCGGCGAAGCTGCCGCGCGTCTGCTCCTGCATGCGCGTGAAATCGTCGGCGGTCATGTAGCTCGAATGCGGGTCGAGCCCTGAAAGCATGCCGTCGATCGCGCCTTTGACGAGTTTGGCGTCCGCCGGCTTCTCGACATAGTTCTGATAGACTTGCTCGAAGACCTCGCCGAAGAGGTCGAGCTGGCGGAAGGTGTCCGCCGAAATCGTCGATCGCGCAAAGCCCGCCGAGAGGACCGCGGCCATGACCAGCGCGCCCCCGAGCGCGGCGGCTGCGAGCGCGCCGGCGGAAGCGGCGCCGGCGAACACGGATCGGCGATTCGGCGTTTTTTCAGGGGACTCGTAATTCGGCATTCGACACCTTGGTTCTTCGGTCGCGGATGACGCCGGACGCGCGCAAACGGTCACGACGACCCGTCCGCGCCAGCATTCTCAGAGAGCCACAAGGATGGGTTAACGGGGTCGCCGTTCTTGCGGATCTCCAGATCGAGCTCGTCGCCCGCGCCGCTCATCGCCGCGACCGGTTCGCCGGCCTTAACGGCCTGGCCTTCCTCGACGAGGAAGGCCCCGACCCCGAGCAACAGTATATGGTAGCCTCCGCCGACGTCCAGAACGATGAGATTGCCGACGGGGCCCCAGGCCCTTGCGAAGGAAACGCTGGCTTCGAACGGCGCGGTGACGATGGCGCCGGTGTTGCCGGCGTATCTTAATCCTTCGAACTTCCCCCCTTCCGGGCGGGGCGCGCCGAACCGTCCGATCACATTTCCGGCAATCGGCGCCTTGAGCCCTCCGCGCGCGCCGGCGAAGGACTTCGCGGGCTGATAGGCCTGGCGCCGGGTCGGCGGAGCCGACGGGCCGGGCGGGCGCGGCGTTGCAAGGCGGTCCGGCGCCGGCGGGGGCGGCTTGACCCTCGGCGCGACGACGCGGGCGAGTTTTTCAAGGCGGATGAGGACATCCCGCAGCGACTCGGCCCGGGCCGCCAGCGCCGCGGTTTCGCTTTGCGCAGCCTTGGCGAGACGCTCGGCCGTGCGGCGTTCCTGCTGCTTTTGTTCAAGGAGGTCGGCGAGCAGCGCGCGCCGGCGCGCGATCTCCTCGTTCGCCGTTTCAAAATCGGCGCGCTCCTTCTCAAGCGCGGCGCGCACCTCGGCGCGGCGGGTCAGCGTTTCCTTCAGCGAGGCGGCGCGCGCTTCGATCTGCGGCGTCACGTCGGCGAGCAGCATCGCCGTGCGCGCCGCATGCGCGGCGTCCTCCGGCGAAACGAGGAGCGCGGGCGGGCGCGATCGCTCGATCGATTGCAGGGCGGCGAGCGCATCGCCGAGCGAGGCCTGTTGCCGGGCGAGCGAGGCCGACAGCGATTCAACTTCTTTGAGGAGACGTTCCGTTTCCGCCTTTATCTGCGTGATGCGGCTCTCGGCGTCTTGCAGCGCGTCCGCAGCCTCGATCATCTGGCGGCGGAGCGCCGAGGC
>CAZNXR010000038.1:0-11189 GCA_964576815.1 uncultured Caulobacterales bacterium
CGCCCGGTCTGGCGGCGCGCGCAAAGTCGGGTATGGTCCTCGCGCCGGCCCATTGCGGGCCGTCGATGGGGAGCTTGATATGAAATGTTTTCTTTCGGCCGTTGCGGGGCTGGCGATCGTCGGCTGCGGCGCCCAATCGCAGACGCAACAGGACGGCGCCGGCTTGCCTCAGGCGGTCGGACAAACCGCCAACAGCGCCCCATGGACGGGACCGAACGCCGGCGCCAACCCGCAGCCGCTTGCGCCGCGCCAGCCCCTGCCGCCCGGCGTCTTCGCGGTTGAAAAAAAGGAGATCGTCGACGCGAGCGGCTTCGAGCGCCCGCTTGTCGCCGGCACGATCATGATACCGGCCGGCTGGGCGATGCAAGGCGGCATCCAGTGGTCGCCGGCGGGCCCTTGCGGTCCTGACTTCGCCTCGACGGTGAGCCTGCGCTCGCCGGACGGCGCCTCCAGCGTGACGGTCGTTCCCGCGCAGACGTGGATCGGCGCGCGCACGAATTTCCCGCTCGACAAGTCGCAAGGCCAGCAATGCCCGGAGGCGTTCTTCACCACCGCGCGCGAATTCCTGGAGGCGAGCGCGCAGCGGATGTTTCCCGGCGCGCGCGTTATAGACTACCGCGCGCTGCCGGAGAAATCGAAACCGCTGAAAGACATGATGGCGCAAATGCCCGCGCTGCCGCCGGTGCAGGGCATGGAGCACGCGATGGATTTCGACGCCGGCGAGGTTCTTATCGCTTACCAGCAGAACGGGCGCGACATGCGCGCGGCGATCAGCTCGATGGTGACGGTGGTGCGCATGCGCGCCGCCGACATGATCAATCCCGGCCAGATCGCGCTCGACCAGGTGACCGGGACGCCGACAGAGCTTGTCGTCGTCAGCGCGCCGGCGGGCGCTCTTGATCTCGACATGCGCGGCCGCATTCAAAAGAGCATGCGGTTCAATCCGGAATGGATGGGGAAGATCAACGCTTATTTTGCGGAGAAGAACCGCATCAACCAGAAAGGCGCCGCCGACCGCCACGCCATCCGCATGGACGCGATCAAGAAGCAAAGCGAGATCATCAACGGCATGTACGATGACCGCCAGCTGTCAAGCGACCGCAACCAGCGCGAATTCATCGAATCTGTGCGCGGGGTCGAGACCTATGACGACCCTGTCTATGGCGGCCCGGTGCAGCTCGACAACACCTATGACCACGCCTGGCGCGTGAAGGGCCAGGACGCCTATCTCATGACCAACGACGTCAACTTCAATCCGGGCCAATACGGGCTCGACGCGCAAAAGCTCGAAGCGTTGCGTTAGGACGGCGGGCGACAAAAGTGCAACGCGGTTTTTCGCAAAGCCGCCGCGACCACCGAAAAACTAGAGCTTGGGCGATTCCTATCAATCGCCCGAAGCTCTAGGACGGCGGCCGGACCGGCGGCTGGATTTTGGGCCTGGCTGACATTATGTAGTCGTCGCCGTCGCAGCCCGGTCCCGGGCGCGCGGCGCGGAGCGTGACCTTGGACAAGGCGGCGACACCAACAGGCGGCGCAGGCGCTTTCCCGATGGCGGAAGCGCGCCTTATTGCACGCCGATTTTCCGAGCCCGACCCCAAGATTTACTGGCCGGATTTCCTGATAAGCGCCGCGATCGGGTGGAGCGCCTTTGCAGGCGCGGTCATCGCCGCGCCGTTTTCGCTCGCCCAGATGGCGCTGACGCTCTTCGCTTCTTTCGCGCTGTTTCGCGCCGTGCTCTTCACGCATGAACTCGCGCATTTGCGAAAGGGCGTGTTCGGGGTGTTTCGCTTCGTGTGGAACATTTTCGCGGGGCTGCCCTTCCTGGTGCCGTCCTATTCCTACACCGGCGTGCACATCGACCATCACCGGCCGGGCGTTTATGGGTCCTCGCGCGACGGGGAATATGTGTCCTTCGGCGCGGGGGCGCCGTGGCGCTCGGTCGGCTATGTGCTGACGTCATTCGTGCTGCCGCCGCTGCTCCTCGTGCGGTTCGCGCTGCTGACGCCGTTGTCGTGGATCGTGCGCCCGTTACGCCAGATCATCTGGCGGCGCATGTCGTCGCTGGCGATCGATCTCTCCTATGACCGCCATCCGCAGAACAAGGATGACGACGAAACCTGGCTCATCCAGGAAACCGCGACGGCATTCCTCGCGATGGGCGTTGTCGCGGCCGTTGCCGTGGGCTGGCTGCCGCTCGCCGTGATCGGCGTCTGGTATGCGGTGACGGCGACGATCCTCTTCGTCAATTCGATCCGAACTCTCGGCGCGCACGCCTATCGCTATGCGGGCGAGGTTTCGGTGTCGAAGACGGAGGAGTTTCTCGACTCGATCAACGTGCCGTCGGACGATTTTCTGTCGAGGCTGATCGCGCCGGTCGGCCTACGGTTTCACGCCGCGCATCACCTGTTCCCGGCGACGCCCTACCATAATCTGCCGAAGCTGCACGCCGCGCTCGCGAGCGAGCTTTCCGATCCGCGCGCGTATCTGTCGACCAGCCGCAGAAGTTTCCTCCACGCGCTTCAGACGCTGTGGGCGGACGCGCGCGCAGGCGACCGGCGCCGGCGTGAGGCGGCGCCCGCGATGGCTGCGGAATAGGCCGGCGCCGCCCCTCACGTTTCCTTTCCGCAAACACCCAGTATAGTCCGCCGCGATCAACGGAGGGATGACCTGTCATGGCGGAGAAAACCTGCGATGTCGCGGTGATCGGATCGGGGCCGGGCGGTTATGTCGCCGCGATCCGCGCCGCGCAGCTGGGGCTCAAGACGATCATCGTCGAGCGCGAACATCTGGGCGGGGTTTGCCTCAACTGGGGCTGCATTCCAACCAAGGCGCTGCTCAGAACCGCCGAAGTCTACACCAACATGAAGCACGCCAAATCGTTCGGGCTCAAAGCCGACAATGTCGGCTTCGACCTCGACGTGGTCGTCAAGCGCTCGCGCGATGTGGCGGGTAAGCTGTCGGGCGGCATCGGCTTCCTGATGAAGAAGAACAAGATCGACGTGGTGATGGGAACGGCGCGCCTAGAAAAAGGCGCTGCCGCCCCGCTCGTTCGTGTAAAGACGAAGGACGGCGAGGACGTCATCAAAGCAAAGCATGTCATCCTCGCGACCGGCGCGCGCGCCCGCATCATCCCTGCGGCGGGGCTTGAACCCGACGGCAAGTTCATCTGGACCGCGAAAGAGGCGATGATTCCCGACGTGATGCCGAAAAACCTTCTCGTCATCGGCTCGGGCGCGATCGGCATCGAATTTGCGAGCTTTTATCGCGCGCTCGGGGCCGAGGTGACGGTCGTCGAGATGGTCGACCGCATCCTCCCCGCGGAGGACGAGGAAATCTCCGCCTTCGCCTTCAAGCAGTTCCGCAAGGCGGGGATGAAGATCCTGACGGGCGCGAGCGTCGCCAAATTAGAGAAGGGCAAGGCCGGGGTCACCGCGCACATAAAAACGGCCGACGGGAAAGTCGAAACGATGGAGGCCGACCGCGTCATCCTCGCGATCGGCATTACGGGGAATGTCGAGAACCTCGGCCTCGAAGCGCTCGGCGTGAAGGTCGAAAAGGGCCATGTCGTCGTCGACGAATGGCTGCGGACGAGCGTTCCGGGCCTCTGCGCCATCGGCGACCTCACGGGGCCGCCCTGGCTCGCGCACAAGGCGAGCCATGAAGGCGTCATTTGCGTCGAGAAAATCGCCGGGGCGCCGCACGTCCATCCGCTTGACGTCACAAAAATCCCCGGCTGCACCTATTCAAACCCGCAGGTCGCGAGCGTCGGTTTGACCGAAGCAAAGGCGAAAGCGATGGGCAAGAAGGTCAAGGTCGGCCGCTTCCCCTTCAACGGCAACGGCAAGGCGATCGCGCTCGGCGAGCCCGAGGGGATGGTCAAAACCGTCTTTGATGAAGCGACCGGCGAGCTGTTAGGCGCCCATATGATCGGCGCCGAAGTCACCGAACTCATCCAGGGCTACGCCATCGCGAGGCAGATGGAAGGCACGGAAGAAGACCTCATGCACACGATCTTCCCGCACCCGACGCTGTCAGAAATGATGCACGAGGCGGTGCTGGACGCCTATGGGCGGGTGGTGCATATGTGATGGCGATCACGATGAAATCGCGATAGAGAGAGTAGCGGTCCAAACGGTCGCCATCAAATGGATTTTCACATGCTCCCAAAATTTCTATTCGCCGCAGCGGCGTTTGCACTTAACAGCGCTGGCGGCTGCGCGAGTGTTGCCGAGGACAAACCTGATTATTCGAAGCCACCGAAGTCAATTGGCGCGGCGCTCGGCGCGCCGCCGGGTAATGTCACCAAGACTGTCGAAGCCCTAAAATGGCTGGCGCCGCAAGGCGGCGAAACGTTTTGCCTTGAAGGCGAGTACCCTTTGATGTGGACCGGCGGCGGTAGTGATGTCGTGCAATTCAGTTTGATCCGAATGGATATATGGACGGTCGTACCAGGCGCACCTGAGGGCGTGTTCGACAACATCGGTCGCGGGTCGTGGACCATCGCCACTTCCGTTCAACCGGGCGACTATCAGATGTATGTTGAACGGGGCGACCGAACCGATTGGCGCTATAGCGAAACGTTTAAAATCAAGAACTGTGATTGTTTGTCAAAGTAAGTGGACGCTGTGCGACGGTTCATCCGATTTTATCGTGTCAAATTCGCCTAGGTAGTTTTGCCCTCTCGACGTCCGAGCTTGAAACCTGTGTTCACCGCCGACCATCGGCAGATGGACCCCGGGTTCCGGCTTCGCCGTCCGGGATGACGGCCGAGGGTAGGCCCCTTCCGCTCCCCCGCAAACGGGGGAGCGGAAGAATCGCTAAATCCCTCCGTACACCGAATGGTATTCACCATTTATCCTGATGATTTCATTTCGAAACAAAAAATCCGTCCCACCCCTTGCCGGAGGCTTTATGGTGGGGGGATGGAATTCGGCGAAGGTACAGTCGCGATATTCTTTAGGTTGCGTGCGCTTGACCTCCCCCTTGCGGGGAGGTCGAAATTCGCAACGCGAATTTCGGGTGGGGGTTCGCCGCTTCGGCGCGGGCGCTGCATCGGTTTAAACCTCGCGCCCCCACCCAAAAGCGCTGCGCGCTTTTGGCCTCCCCGCAAGGGGGAGGCGATGGGGCCTTCCCCAAAAAAAGCTAATGCAGAAAATCCGGACAAAGGCGTTGGCGGCGGGCTTGATCGGCGGGGCGGACCTCGCGTCTTCTGCCGCGATGGACGGCGAGACCCCGCATTTGCCCGACGCCTTCGCGCACTGGTTCGCTGCGCGCGGCTGGCGCGTGCGTGAGCATCAGCTTCAGTGCCTGGCGCTGGCGGAGGAAGGGCGCTCGCATCTTCTCATCGCGCCGACGGGCGCCGGAAAGACGCTCGCCGGTTTCCTGCCGAGCCTTGTCGATTTGTCTTCGGGCGCGGCGGGGCAGGGCCTCCACACGCTTTATGTCTCGCCGCTGAAAGCGCTCGCGGTCGATATCGCGCGCAATCTGGAGCGGCCCGTGGCGGAGATGGGCCTCAATGTGCGCATCGAATCGCGCACGGGCGACACGCCGGCCGCCCGCCGCCAGCGGCAGAAATATTCGCCTCCTGACATTCTGCTGACCACGCCGGAACAGGTCGCGCTGATGCTGACGCATCAGGATGCGCCGCGCTTTTTCGGCGGCCTCCGCGCCGTCGTCATCGACGAGATCCATTCGATCTTCGCGACGAAGCGCGGACACCTGCTCGCGCTAGCCCTCTCGCGCCTTCGCCGCCTTGCGCGCGGCCTTCGCGTGACGGGCCTTTCGGCGACGGTGCCGGACGCGGCGCCGCTTCTCGACTTCATCGGGGGCGGGGCGAGGCTCGTGCGCGCGGGCGCCGGTGCAATGCCGCAGGTCGCCATCCTCAATTCCGAAAACCGCATCCCGTGGTCCGGCCATTCGGCGCGCCATGCGCTTGGCGAAGTCTACGCGGCGATCCGGGGCGCGCGCATGGCGCTCGTTTTCGTCAACACGCGCGCGCAAGCCGAGCTGACGTTCCAGGCGCTGTGGGCGGCGAATGACGACAACCTTCCCATCGCGCTTCATCACGGCTCGCTCGATGTCGAACAGCGCCGGCGCGTCGAGGCGGCCATGGCGAAGGGAAGTCTTCGTGCGATCGTCGCGACCTCGACGCTCGATCTCGGCATCGACTGGGGCGATGTCGATCTCGTCATCCAGATTGGCGCGCCGAAGGGGGCGAGCCGGCTGACGCAGCGCATCGGCCGCGCCAATCACCGCATGGATGAACCCTCGCGCGCGCTTCTCGTGCCCGGCAACCGTTTCGAAATGCTCGAATGCCTGGCGGCGCAGGAAGCGATCAATGAAGGCGCGCTCGACGGCGAGGCCGCGCGCGAAGGGGCCCTCGACGTGCTCGCCCAGCATGTGACGGGGCTCGCCTGCTCGGCGCCCTTCGACGCCGACGATCTTTACACAGAGGTTATTTCCGCCGCGCCCTATGCAAGCCTCGCCCGCGAGGATTTCGACCGTACGCTCGAATTCGCGGCGACCGGCGGCTATGCGCTGAAATCCTATGAGCGCTTCCGTAAGATCGTGAAGACGCCCGAAAGGCTCTACCGCATCCGCAATGCGCATATCGCGCAACAGCACCGCATGAACGCCGGCGTCATCATCGACGCGCCGTCCTTCACCATTCGGCTCGCGCGGAAGGGGCGGGGCGGGCGAAAGCTCGGCACGGTCGAGGAGTGGTTCGTCGAAGGCCTGGCGCCCGGCGATACGTTCCTGTTCGCGGGCGAGGTCTTGCGCTTTGAAGGCGTCGAGGGAACCGACGCCTATGTGAGCCGCGCGCCGGGCGAGGACCCGAAAATCCCGAGCTGGAACGGCGGCAAGTTCCCGCTCTCGACCTTTCTCGCCGACCGTGTCCGCGCCATCATCGATGATCCGTCGCGCTGGGGCGCGCTGCCCGAACAGATTCGCGACTGGCTCGGCGTGCAGCGCGAGGTCTCTGTCATTCCGCGTAAAGAGGAAATGCTGGTCGAGACGTTTCCGAACAACGGCCGGCATTATCTCGTCTGCTATCCGTTCGACGGGCGCCTTGCGCACCAGACGCTCGGCATGCTGCTGACACGGCGGCTCGAACGCGCGCGCGTGCAGCCGCTGGGCTTCGTGCCGACCGAATATTCGCTCTCCGTCTGGGCGCGGAAGGATATGGCGGGCCTCGACATGGACGCGCTCTTCGATGAGGACATGCTGGGCGACGACCTTGAGAGCTGGCTTGCCGAATCGGTCCTGATGAAGCGCACCTTTCGCGACTGCGCCGTGATCGCCGGCCTCATCGAGCGACGCCATCCGGGTCAGATGAAAACCGGGCGGCAGGTGACCTTCTCCGCCGACCTCATCTATGACGTGCTGAAGGAGCATGAGCCGGATCATCTCTTGATGAAAGCCGCCTGGGCGGACGCTGCGCGAGGTTATCTCGACCTTGCGCGCCTGCAAGGGCTGCTGACGCGGGTGAGGGGCCGCATCCGCCACGCGGTGCTCACCCGCGTTTCGCCGCTTGCCGTGCCGGTGATGCTCGAAATAAACAAGGAAATGGTCGCCGGCGAGGCGCGCGAAGCCATGCTGAAGGAAGCCTCCGACGCCCTGATCGCGGAGGCGATGGGACTGTGAGCGAAAGGCCTTTCATTCTCGTCAATGGCGAACGGGTGACGCTGCTGACCGCCGGCGCGCTGCTGCTCGGCGATGGGGAGACGCTTGTCGTCTCCGATTTGCATTTCGAGAAGGGGTCGCATTTCGCGCAAAAGGGCGTGCTGCTGCCGCCCTATGACACGCGCACCACCCTGCGCCGCGTCGCAACGCTGATGAAAAACCTGAAGCCGCGGCGCGTCATTTCGCTCGGCGACGCCTTTCACGACAGCGCGGCCGAGGCGCGCATGGACGAGGATGATGCCTGCCTGCTGGCGTCGCTGACAGATGCCGCGGACTGGTTGTGGATTCTCGGCAATCACGACCCCGAACCTCCGGCGCGCTTTGCCGGTTCGGTTGAAACGGCTGCGCGCATCGGCGGGCTTCTCTTCCGGCACGAGCCCGCGATCGCAGCGGAGGAAGGCGAAATCGCCGGGCACCTTCACCCGGTCGCGCGCGTCCGGACCGAGCGCGGCGCGATACGCCGGCGCTGCTTCGTCACCGACGGGGCAAGGCTCGTGATGCCCGCCTTCGGCGCCTATGCGGGCGGCCTCAACGTGCTCGATGAGGCTTTCGCCCCCCTGTTCGCGGAGCCGGTCGCCCATGTCCTCGGCGGGGACGGCGTCTATCCCTTCTGGGGAGCGGCGCTCGTCCCCGATCCAGGCCTCAAAGCAGCGCCGCCGCACAGTCGAGCGGCAGCATCAAGACGAGCGGGCTGATGGGCGAGACGATGAATCCATGATGTGAATAAAAGGCAGACGCCTTATCGTCGAGCGCGTGGACGAGGAGCGCCCGTACGCCGACTTCCTTCGCGATCATCAGCGAGCGGAGGATGGCGTCGCGAAGCAGGTCCGCGCCGAGACCCATACCCTTGCAGGCGTCATCGACGGCGAGGCGCCCGAGCAACACGACGGGAATGGGGTCGATCGAGTTGCGCCGCATCGCAGACGGCGCCTCGCGCAGCGAAACCGATCCGGCGGCGAGGCAATAGTAACCGACGACTTGCGATTCAACGGTCACCACAAAGGTCTGGCTGGTGCGGCCGTTGTTCGACAGCGCGCGTTTCTTCAGCCAAAGGTCGAGAGATTCACGCCCGCACGAAAAACTCGCGACGTCGTGCGCCGAAGAAATACGTTCAGGCGCGCTGACGCGCCGCGGTCTCGCGCTCACCGGTCCCAGGCCGGCTTCTTGTTAAGAAGGGCCTTCAACGCCGCAGGCTTCGGCAGCGGCGCGGCGAGGGCGGCCTCGAACTTTGCAAGACGCGCGGGGTCAAGCTCAAAAAGGCGCCGGTCACACAGGGCGTCTTCCGCGGCGTTGAGCGCTGCGCGCAGCATGAACTCCGTGCGCGTCGCGTGCGATTCGGCGGCGGCGCGGTCGATCACGTCGCGAACGGCTTTCGGCGCCCTTAGCTGGATTTTCACGGCCTCATCGGATTCAGGGGCGGCGGCGGTCGGCATCCAGCTTCTCCATGCGTATGGACAATGTCATCCAAGATGGGCAGACAGATGGACAATGTCAATACAACCAGTCCGACCGTCCGTGGCCGGTTGACAGCCTCCGGGGCCGCCGCTATCCCCCGCGCTCCTTATTCCCGAGCCCCCGAGTAGACCCATGAAAGTCCGCAGCTCCCTCAAGTCGCTGAAAGCGCGCCACAAGGATTGCCGCATCGTGCGCCGCAAGGGCCGGGTCTATGTCATCAACAAGACCCAGAAGCGCTTCAAGGCGCGCCAGGGCTAAGCGCCTTGCGGGCCCGTTAACCGCTTGTTCTCGAAAAATTGATGGCCGGTTTGCGCCGGATCGCGTAAGCTCGCTCCCGATGCGGCTGTTTCTCTTCGCTTTTCTGGGGGTTATCGCAGGAGCCGGCCCAGCCGCCGCCGACCAGACGGACACGCGCCTTGATGCGCTCTTCGAACAGCTTCGCACGGGCGAAGCGGCGGACGCCGAAACGCTCGCCGCCGAGATCGACGCCATCTGGACAGACTCGCAAAGCGACACGGTCGATGTGCTGATCGCCCGCGCGCTCGAAAGCCTGGAGGCCAGGCGCTTCGATGTCGCGGTTGCGCTCCTCGATCATGCGGTCGGACTTAGTCCCAATTTCGCGCAAGGCCACGCGCTGCGCGGCGCGGCGCGCACGGCGTCCGGCGACCAGGCGGGCGCAATCGAGGATTTCAGCCGCGCGATCGAATTGGAGCCCCGCCATTTCGAAGCGCGCATCGCGCTCGCCGAAATCATGCTCGCGGGCGGCGATGACAGCGGCGCTTACGTCATGCTGCAAAAGGCGCTCGAATGGAATCCGCACGAGCCCCACGCGCGCGAGCGCGCACGCGTCCTGCGCCAGAAGCTCGACGGCCGCGAGATTTAAAAGATCATTGCCAGCGCTTCGTCGTGCGCTGCGCGAGCGTATCCGGCGCTTCGACTTTGGCGCCCTGATAGCCGGTGAGATGATCGGCGACGAAGGGGTTTGACTGCCGCTCGCGTCCAAAGGTCGACATGGGTCCGTGTCCCGGTACGAAGCGCATGTCATCGCCGAGCGGCCATAGTTTTTCCGTGATCGACCGGATGAGTTGGGCGTGGTCGCCCCGCGGAAAGTCCGTGCGTCCGATCGACCCTGCGAACAGCACATCGCCGACAAAGGCGATCGTCGCCTCGCGATTGAAGATCACGACATGGCCGGGCGTGTGGCCGGGCGTATAGACGACATCAAAAGACAGCCCGTCGAGCTCCAGCGTGTCGCCGTCCTCAAGCCAGCGGTCCGGCTTGCAATCCTCGCCGTCTTCGATGCCGAAGCGCCGCCAGCTCTCGCGGATTTGCGTCAGCCAGAACACTTCTTCCTTCTGCGGACCTTCGATCGGCGCAGCCGTGCGGCGTTTGATCTCCTCGGCGGCGCCGGCGTGATCGAGATGGCCGTGCGTCAGCCAGATCTTGACGATCTCGGCGTTCATCTCGCGCGCCGCCGCCATGATCTTGTCGGGCTCGCCGCCCGGATCGACGACGGCCGCCTTGCCGGAGCCCGCGCGGATGATCGAGCAGTTCTGCTGGAACGGCGTGACGGGCACGATCTTCACGGTGAAGGCGGGGGCGTCCGCCATGGCGGTTCTTCCTGTCTGGTCGCTGACGCAAGGGGTTTATGGCGCGCGTTGGCGGCTGGCAATGTCCGGCCCATCAAGCGCATTGCGATAGGAAATTCCGATTGATCGACGCTGTTGCCTGAAAGGCCCACGCGCTGATCTGGCGCGTATCGACTTCGTCGAAAAACAAGAGACGATCATGCGATTGAAATTTCTTCTCGGAGCAATGCTTGCGTCCGCCCCGGCGCTAGCGATCGAGCCGGCCACGCTACCCCGAACCGGCGAAAACGCCGCGACGGATACTTCGCGAACGGCGTTCTCGTCGGATGCCGGCCTGGTCGCCAGCGGCGTGCCGATAGAAGCGGTGCTGGGCGGCGACGACAAGACGTCCGGATGGGTCGCCGGCCCCGCCGAGAAGCCGGCGATCGGCGGCCTCGACCCCGTAAGCTTCTTCGAGCCCGG
>CAZNXR010000039.1:0-11107 GCA_964576815.1 uncultured Caulobacterales bacterium
GCCGAGGGCGGGCCCATGTCGGTCTTGTTGGCGTCGACGATGTAGATGCGCCCGTCTTCGCGGTTTCGCAAAACGTCGAGCCCGCCGAAATCAAGCGCGATCGCGTTGGTGAACTCCGCAATCTTGGCCTGCTCTTCCTTCGAAAGCAGCGCATCGACCGGCGCGAGATCGACGCGGTGATTATCGTTCGAAAACCGCAGATCCCGGGTCCGCCGCTTGAGATAGACGAAGGGCGCCTTGCCGCCGACGACCGGCGTTCGGATGTCGATGAATTCCCGGCCGTCAAACGTGTTGTCGATGAGGCGCTGATAGACGCGGTCGCTGCGGGACTCGGCGAACGGGCATTCGATGATGTGCCCGTCATGCTTTCCGTTAAGCTCGGACTTCTCGACCGCCTGTCCGCGGTGCGATACGGGGTCGATCGTCAACGAATAGCCGAACGTCTCTTCAAAAATGCGGCCGACGACGCTCTTCCGGATGTCATGGCAGCCGATATTGAAGGCGTGCTTGTTCGACGGCGCCGGCAAGGGCCCTGTCCGGAACTCGCGATCCTCGAAATAGAAGTGCAGGTCCGCTTCGCGCGGATCGTCGACGATCTTGACGTCGGCGAGCTGGCAGACCGGCCAGATCGCATAGTAGCTGCGAGGCTTCTTCGGAAAGAAAGAAATCCGCGCGCGCGGCTCGCGGCCTTTCAGCACGCGGCTGGCGCGAATGCCTTGCACAAGGCCGATGAAGGACGCGACCCGCACTGCGTCCCGCCAGAACTCGGGCGACCACCGGATAACGGCGCCGGTTTCCTTGGCGACGATGCCGCCGCCGCTGAACTCGAAATCGGAGAAAAACGTCATACCCGCCAGATCAATGGCCGCGCGCCCCAAGCCGCCGTTCAGTCCTTCAATATCGCTTTTTATCGGCTGACAAGGAAATAAACTTGTCGCGAGAGGCTGCGCTGAGCGTTTGGCCGAAAAGGTCCCGGCCTTGCGATACCCGGGGGCATGTGTGCCAATCGTAAACAATGGGTTAAGGGCTCGGTAGCCGCTGTCGCTTCGTTGACGGTGTTGTCCGGCTGCGCCCTCGCCGCCGGCGGGGCGGGCGGCGTTGCGATCGGGGAAGGCCGAGGCGGGGTCGCCGACGAGGCCTTTGTGGTGGCGCCGCCCCACTACCTCTATGTCGTCGAAAAGGAGCCGGGGAGTTTCCTTGACTGCGGCGAGGGTCAAGAGACCCGCCAGACCGACGAGTCAGGCCGGGACGCTGCGGCGCTTTCCTGCGGCGTCTCGTTGACGGAGACGATCGTCATTCCCGCCGCCTCGGTCAGCGCGCGCATCATCATTCACTACTAGCGTGACCCTGAACATCGCCAAAAGGCGACCGCGGGATGTCCGGAAATGAAAAAGGGCGGTCCAAGGACCGCCCTTTCTCTTCGTGAGGTATTGATCGTTAGAAGACCATGTTGATGCCGACGCCCCAGCGGCGCGGTTCCAGCAGGAAGAGGTTGGTGAAGTTGCCGGCGCCCTGGCCGGAGGCGAAGGCGCCGGTGATGGCGTCTTCGTTCGTCACGTTCTGCATGAACACGCGCGCGGTCCAGTTGCCTTCGGTCGGCCCGAACTTCACCTGCGCGTTCACATAAGCGTAGCCCTCAACATCGTCCTGCTGCGTGTTGAAGACGTTGTTGAAGAAGCTCGACTGGTAATAGGCGTCGACGCGCGGCGTCAGCGCGTAGTTTTCGCCGACCGCGAACTCATACTGGAGACCGCCCGCGATCTTGAAGTCCGGCGAGCCGGGCAGCTCGTTGCCCGAGAGATCTTGATCAATGCCCGAAATGACCGAGTAGCTTCGACCAAGGTTGAGGTTGATCGCCTGGATCGGCGTCAAACCGCCGAGCGCCGCATTCGGTGCGTTCAGAGCGTCGCAGTTCGAGAAGGCGCCGACGCCCGCGACGCCGCCCAAGCCGCCGATCAGCGGGTTGAGCGCCGCAAGACCGCCAGGAAGCGGCGCGCCGCCATTTTGCAGCAGAAGCGCGGGATCGGCCGCGCCGCGCGTAATGACGCAATCAAGCGAGTTCGAGAGGTTCGACACGAGTTCGACGTTGGCCTGACCGGCCGTCGGGTTGCGCGCATCGAAGGTCGAGAAGTCGCCGACGCTCGTATTGAGGTAGGACGCATTGAGGTTGGCGATCAGGCGGTCGGTCGGGCGCCAGACGAATTCGCCTTCGAGACCCCAGATCGTCGCGTTGATGTTGTCATTGACCGACGTGTTGTTGACGATCCGGGAAATCTGCAGGCCCGAATAGTCATAATAGAAGCCGGTCAGGTTCGCCTGGAGGCTGCCGCCGATATTCGACTTGATGCCGAGTTCGTACGCCTTGATGATTTCCGGATCGAAGGTTCTCGCGACGCCCGCGGAGGTTGTCGGAGGGTTGAAGCCGCCCGGCTTGTAGCCGCGCGTCCACGAGGCGTAGATCTGGAGATCATCCGTCGGCGTCCATTGCAGCACGCCGCGGCCCGTCAAAGCGTTGAAGTCGCCTTCGTTGACGAAAAAGTCCTGTAGGCCGCCCGTCGGGTCGCCGGGGCAGGCTTGAGGCTCGCTCGCCGGTCCCGGCGTCGTGCAGGGGACAAACGGGTTGGCGTCAAGCAGGCCGAGCACCGACTGTGTGCCGAACGGAACGACCGAGAACGCGCCGGCATTCGTCGTTGAGGTGAGTAGAGCTTCGCGCTCGCGTGAGCCCTTCGTGTCCCAGTTGTAGCGAATGCCGCCGGTCAGCTTCAGCGTATCGGTGATATCGACATAGATCTCGCCGAAAGCCGCCGTCGATTCGAGCGAGACGTCTTCGGAGTCATTGTAGAAATAGGGGACGAAGAACGAGAAGCCCTGCGTCGCTGCGGCGTTGAAGGCGACTGCGCCCGCGCCCTGTTGCCCAAGCGTCGCCGTGCCGTTGCTGCAGGTCACGGGCGTGCCGCCGGCCCCCACGCACCCCTGAACGAAGGCCTGCGACGCCGCCGCGACCGTGCCGCCGGTGTAGGCGAAGTAGTCGAGGCCGGTCGTATTGACGCCGTAATCGGCAAAGCCGTTCGAGCGCCCGTGGCTGACGCCGACGAGGAAGTTGAAGCGGCTGTCGAAGTCGGTCGTCAGGATCGTTTCCGCCGACCAGTAGTCGGTTTCGCCGATCGAGAGGTCGGTCGCCTGGAAATTCGACGAGCGGCTCTGAATGTTGCCGCCGATGACGCCGACGCGGCCGTCCGGCCCGGTGATGCCGACGTCAAACGATGAGAGCGGGAAGGAATTGGCGCCGGTACCGCCGGTCAGATTGCAGACCGCCGGGAGGCGAACGCCGATACCGCCGGAGCAAATCGCGGCCGGCACCGTCAATTCCGGCCCGACGCCGCCGTCAAAGTCCGTGCGCGTCGCAATTTTGGAATTGCCCCAGCCGCCGGTGAACTTGACCGAGAACGTCTCGAAATCATGCTTCGCCGTAAGCTGGAAGATCGTCTCTTCAGCATCGTATTTCGGACGCGTGTCGATGATCACTTCACGCGGATCGAGCGGCTGCTGCGTGCCGAGCTGCGGGGTGTTGATGTTGAATAGGCCGTAGGCTGCTGCAGCCGGAGAAATCAGGCCGGCGAAGGTCTGCGCCGATGTGTTCGCGAAGAACGTGCCGCGGAGGTCCTGGCGGTCGAATGCAAGCGGCCCGTTCGGATCGCAGCCGAGGAGCGGCGACAGCGGACCTTCGGTGCACGCCTGCTTCTGATAGCGCGCGCGGTTATCGTCTTCACGCATGTAGCTCGCGGTGAAGTCGATCGTCGTGTTGTCGGTCGGCAGCCAGCGCGCCGAACCGCGCAGCGCGTAGATGTTGCGGTCGTCGATGTCGCGGCCGTCAAACAGGTTCTCCGTGAAGCCGTCCCGCTGAATGAGCGTGCCGGCGAGGCGCACGGCGATCGTGTCGCTGAGCGGCACGTTGAGCGCGCCTTGCGCTTTCACCGAATTGAAATTGCCGTATTCGGCGTCGGCGTAGCCCGAAACGCCGTCAGTCGAGGCTTTGTTGGTGATGACGTTGACGACGCCGCCCGTCGCGTTGCGGCCGAACAGCGTGCCTTGCGGGCCGCGCAGGATTTCAAGCCGCTCGATGTCGAAGAATTCGGTTTCAAAAAGGCGCGGCGCATTGACGTAAAATTCGTTGAGGTGGATCGAGGTCGAGGGTTCGGTCGAAGCGCCGACCGCGAGCGCGCCGACGCCGCGGATCGAGATCGACGAGCCGGTGAACTGCGTGCGCGAGAATGCGAAGTTCGGGATGTTGAACTGGATGTCCTGGAAGGACTCCAGCTGGCGCGCCTGAAGGTCATCGCCGGAGAACGCCGACACGGCGATCGGAACGTCCTGCGCGGATTGTTCCTGGCGCTGCGCGGTGACGACGATTTCGTCTTCGATTGACTGCGCATACGCGCCGGAAGCGGCGATAACGCTGATCGCCGCGCCGCACAGAAGACGGTTCGTCACGGTCTGACGACCTCTCATCACTCTCATGGATGGACCCCTTGTTCGCGCCCCTCCCTGACGGGGCAGGTTGTACGCACGGCGCAAATCATCTCACGCCGACGTTACCGGCAGTCATCGCGCGTCTTTTTGCGAGCGTAAAGTAAACGTCGGCACGCAGCGCCAGAGCGCCGAACCACAGTCGCAAAATTACAACAATTGCGCCGCCTGCCGGCATGGTTGCGACACGGCCTATGCTGCAATGCAACAATTGTTCAGGCATTTGCATTTGGCGCCGCGATACGTACCGCCAAGGCTCTGACGCCTGGTGGGCGCGGCAGGGTTCGAACCTGCGACCCCTACGGTGTGAACGTAGTGCTCTACCGCTGAGCTACGCGCCCGAAGGCCTTAGTCGAGGGCCTCCTCATAGGGGCTCTTGATCGCCGGTCAAGCGCGGTGATCGTCAGGCGGCGCCCGAGACGGGCGAGGCGAGACGGCGGACGCGCGCCGGCGGCAGGACGAGATAAGCGCTCGCGCCGTTCCCAGGCTCGGAGTCGAGTTTCAGCCGACCGCCATGCGCCGTAATGATGGCGCTGACCAGCGGCAAGCCAAGCCCAAGCCCTTCCTTCGACCGTCGAAGTGACATGTCGGCCTGGTTGAACGGCTGGGTCGCGAGCGCCAACCGTTCAGGGGACATGCCAGGTCCTGAGTCCCGCACCAGAAACGCCACCTCACCCTGCTTCGTCGCCGCTGCGCCGACGACGACTGACACGCCGCGAGGGCCGAACTTGATCGCATTTTCGATGAGCTTGCCGATCGCCCGCGCGATTAGCGCCCGGTCGCAGCAAAGTTCCAAGTGGGGCTCGCGGATCATCTTCTTGATCTGGGGCTGCGCAAGCGAAATCGTCTTCTCGACTTGAGAGAGCGCCAGATCGACGATCTCCTCGATCGTACAGTCGATGTCGTTCAGCGCAATTGGACCGGTGCGCGCGTCCGACGCGAGCAACATGTCGGACACGGAGTTCAGGAGCCGCTTGCCGCCATCGACGATGTAATCAGAGTATTCCTTGTGAATCGGGTCGTTTTCGCGCTCGAACTGATCGGACAATATCTGACCGAAACCGATGATGGCGTTGAGGGGGGTTCTGAGTTCGTGGCTCATCACGGAAAGCAGGCCGTCCTTGAAGCGTGACCCCGCCTCCGCAGCGTCGCGCGCGGTTCTCAATTCGCGTTGGTCGGCGTCGGACTTCAACACGAAGCGGACAGAGTGCGAAAAGAGCGTCCAGTTGATCGGCTTCGCCAAGAATGAGGTGGCGCCGGACGCGAAGGCCAGATCGACCGCCTCCGGCTTTTCACTTCCGGTGATGACGATGATCGGCGTCGAAGCGTTGTCCGGGTCGGCGCGAAGCGCGCGCGTAAGCTCGAACCCGCTCATCGAAGGCATATCGACGTCTGTGATGACCAGGTCAAACGGACGGGCGCGCGCCAGCGCCAATCCTTCAGCCCCGTTTGAGGCCGTCGCCGCTTCGTAGTCAGCCTCTTGAAGCTTTGCGGCCGCCAATTCGCGCATCACCGGATCGTCGTCGACGACAAGCACGCGCGCTTGATGGGCCCGGTCTGTGTCCATCGCTGTCGGCTCCTCCCCCGCCGGCGCGCACCGCGCCCGTCCAATCCCTTAAGGTCCGAAATATTGCTTAACATCGCCTTGCCGGCCGGCCCGGCCGACGCCGGTTGAAAGCAAATCGAAATGGTTTCCCCGCACTATCGCCGTGAAAGAAGCGCAGCGGGACGGCTGGCGTGGTTGGAAGTCAATTTTCCTTGCGTCAGCAGTTGACGATTCTAGTCATCGTCGCCGTTTTCGGCGCCGTCCTGCTGGCGACCGGGCTGTTCGCCGCCCGCGAGGTCAACTCCTACGGCGCCGAGCGATCTCGCGAACTGCATGCAAACGCCGTCATCTTCGCCGCGACGATCGCAGGACCCGTGCGCGACGCGGACCCACGGCGCACGCTGGAAGCCTTGCGCGCGATCGGCGGCCTCCCGCACATCAAACATATCCGCGTCCTGCGATCGGACGGGTCGGTGTTCGTCGAGCTTGGCGGCGCCGTTGCGCTTTCAAAAGCCGAATCCTCAGGACGCGGCGGTCTCTTCAACGCATTCGCGTCGAATTCGATCGTCGCCGACGCGCCGGTTATCGACAGCGGCGAGCGCGTCGGCGTCCTTGTTCTCACCGCCGACACTTCAGAACTCGGCGACAAGATCTCGGAGATCTTGTGGGACTCCCTCGTGGCCGCGTTGTTCTCCGCCACGATCGCGCTCCTGATAGCGCTCAGAATGCAGCGCGGCGTGACTGCGCCGATCATCGATCTCGTCAGACTGATGCGCAAGGTGCGGGAGACCGACGACTTCGGCGCGCGCGCCAAGAATTTGAGAAAAGACGAAACGGGCGAACTCGTCGAAGCCTTCAACGACATGCTCGACAAGATTCAGGATCGCGACGCCCGCCTGCTCGCCCAACAGCAGAACTTGCAGAAGACGGTGTTGCAGCGAACCCACGAATTGAAACTTGCGAAGGAAGCCGCCGAAGCCGCCAACAACGCAAAGTCGGACTTTCTGGCGACCGTCAGTCATGAGATCAGAACGCCGATGAACGGCCTTCTGGTGATGGCGGAGCTGATCAACAACTCCGATCTGCCGCCGCGCCAGAAGCGCTACGCCGATGTCATCGTCCGCTCGGGCAAGAGCTTGCTGACCATCATCAACGATATCCTTGATTTTTCGAAGATCGAAGCGGGTAAGCTCGATCTCGAGAAAATTCCGGTGCGTCCGGCCGACGTCATCGCCGACGTCATCAGCCTGTTCTGGGAGCGCGCGAAGAAGTCCGGCGTCGATCTCGTCTCCTTTATCGGACCTGGCGTGCCTGAGGAGATCGAAGGCGATCCGGTGCGGATCAGCCAGGTGATTTCAAATCTGGTCAACAACGCGCTGAAGTTCACCTCCAAAGGAAGCGTCATTGTCTCCGCACGCAAGGCGGCCTCGGGCGCTGACGGCGTCACGATTGAGTTCTCCGTCACCGACACCGGCATCGGCATCAAGCAGGAAAAGCTCGGTTCGATTTTTGAGGCTTTCAGCCAGGCTGATCAATCGACGACGCGGAAGTTCGGCGGCACGGGCCTTGGCCTCGCCATCTGTCGCCGGCTCGTTGAGGCGATGGGCGGGGCGATCGGGGTCGCCAGCAAAGAAGGCAAGGGATCGCGGTTCCACTTCACGGTTCCCACGCGCGAAATCGAAGGGCCGCGGGCGTTTCCACGCTGCCTCGGCGACAAGCGGGCGATCGTTGCGATCGCGGGATCGGCTACTCCTGTCATGATTGCGCGATACCTCGGAGAAGCGGGCGTCGCCGCGCAGATCGTATCGACAGAAGAGGCGCAGTCGCAAGATCTCGCCTATGCGGACATGATTTTCGGTTCACCGGCGTCTCTCGCCGCCATCGGTGCGCGCAACGCCCCCGCCCATGACGGCTGGACGCCGGCGCGGATCTGCATCAGCGATCTCGGCGATGATGCGCCCGACCGGCTGCTTTCGACGGGAGTCGCTGAAGACTTGCTCATCAAGCCGATCACGCGCCACGACATGATCGCGCAGGTTGAGAGGATTCTTGAGGGGCGCCTGCGAGGGCGCAATGCGCTGCAATCAGTGCGTGCAGCCGACCTCAAGACGCCGAGCTTTCCGGGAGCGCGGGTGCTCGCCGCAGATGACAGTCCGGTCAATCGCGAAGTCGTCCGCGAGGCGCTCGGCCGCCTTGGCATCGACGTTTCGCTTGCGACAAACGGCGCCGAAGCGGTGGCCGCCGTCGAGAAGGGCGTCTTCGATCTCGTGTTGATGGATTGCTCGATGCCCGTGATGGACGGATACGCCGCGACGGCCGCGATCAGGAACCTCCCCGATCCGGCGCGCGCGAACATCCCTGTCATCGCGCTCAGCGCCCATGTCGAGGGCGAAGACAAGACGTGGAAGCGTGTCGGAATGAACGGCTATCTGACGAAGCCCTTCACGCTGGCCGTCCTCGCCGCAGCGCTCGGCCAGCACCTCACACCGAGCGAGGGCCCCGCGCCGGCGTCGATTGAGGGAGAATTCCAGGCGACGCAGACTTATTCGGCGTTTGACGCCGTCACGCTCAAGAATCTTGCGGAGATGTCGGCGTCGGGCGGCGATCTCGTCCTGCGTTCGCTTCTATTGTTTGAAAAGCACGCGCGCGAAGGGATTATCCGGCTCGCGACAGCCTTCAAGGCGCGCGATGCGCGCGAAATCGCCAGCGCAGCACATGCGCTTAAGTCGATGAGTTTCAACATCGGCGCAAGCGTCCTCGGCGAGGCGTCGGCGCGTGTCGAGCGGTCGGCGGAAAACATCGCAGCCCTGCCGCCGCTCCTGCGTGAACTTCGAGCCGCTTACCAAGCGACGCTGCAGGAAATTCCGGCAGTCAGGAAGTATTACACCCGCGCGGCGGCCTGACAAGATCATCGGGCGTGACTCCTGAATCACGCCCGATGATCTAGTCTTTTTTTTTATCGCGCCGTTCGGCGAAGAACCGGTGTCCACTTCTTCGCCCGGCGCTCTAATGAAACCGGATAGCGACGCGCACGCAGCCGATGACGGCAGGCGCCGCGTCAAGAAAAACCGGGCCGTAGGCGTTGCTTTCCGAGGCAGGTTCCAGCCGTGCGGGCGCCTCGCGCCAACGGCGGACAAGCGGCGCGCCGCCGAGGGAGAACAGCGCAAAGGCGCCGTCCGCAGGCTTTCGGTCGCCGTAGTCGACGACAACCAGGGTGTTCTTTGGAAAGGCTTGATCCATTGCTTCGTCGTCGATGAAAAACGCGAACACCCTCTCGGCGCCGGACGTAATAGGAATGTAATCCAGCGCCATGGCGTGCGGATCGGCGCCCGGCTCCGCCGCAATCCGAATTGCGTCCTCGAATGCGATAACCGGCGCGTGTCGAAGCGGTCTTCGAAGATAGGCGGCGGCCGGCTGCTTATCGGTCTCAAGGGCCGACCTGTCGCCGCTGGCGAGCCAATCGGGCGACACTCCCAAAACGTCGGCGATTTTTGCGAGCATGACGCGCCTAGGGTCATGCACGCCGCTTTCCCAATTCGCGACGGCGGGCTGACTGACGCCGACGCGCTCAGCAAGTTCTGACTGATTGATGCCTTTCAGCTTTCTGGCGTGTCGTAAACGATCGCCGATCGATCTCGGTTCAGTCGCAGTCTGCATGGACATCGCCCGGCCCTTTATTTGCTTTTCTTATAAGGCCTGCGGACCGGCCCGGCAATAATTGTTGCACTGCAAAAAATTTTGATCTTCTTTCAATGAAAACTCCACAAAACAGTACGAACAAATTTTTTTACGGGCGCTTGAAAAAATCAGGCCGCCTTATAATCTCTGCGAAACCTGATCACACCAGATCCAGCCAGGGTGACCGCGATGTCAGATCACTGCACGGACTCAGGAGCCGAGCGTCTCGCCGCCAAAATCCAGGATTTCTGGCGAAAGAAGGGGTTCGACGTGCACGTTGACCTCCGTCCTGAGGGTTTCGTATCTACCATGCGTTCCGCCAGAACCGACGTTCGCAGCGACATGGTGAACGGAATGCCCCGCCGCATCGGTCTTCACGCCAATTAAAGCGCCGACAACCGGCGGATAAGCGCCGGGACCTCCTCATAGGCCGAAAAAAGCGCGTCAGCCTCGTTCGCGAGTTCTAACGGACCATACCCGAAAAGCGCAGCAAGGCATGGCATGCCGGCCGCCCGCGCCGCTCGGATATCCGTATCGCTGTCGCCGACAAAGACGCCTCTTGTTGCGCCTGATTGCTGGAGCGCGGCGATTACCGGACGCGCGTCGGGCTTGGCGACACCGACGGTGTCGGCGCCGACAATCGCTGCAAAGCGCGGCGTCAGTCCGAGCGCGTCGAAAAGCGCCCGCGCCCATGCCTCGCGCTTGTTCGTGCAGACGGCGATCGCGGCGCCGTCGCCGTGAAGTCGGTCAAGCGTCTCGATCGCGCCCGGAAAAGGCCGCGACTGGTCCGCGATGTGAGCAAGATAATGCTCCAGAAACAGCGCGACATGCGGGTCTAGATCGAGGGGCGCTGCGCCGCCGTTTTCCCGGAACCCCCTGTCCAGCATCGCGCGTGCGCCGTGCCCGACAAGGTGGCGAACGCGGTCGAGCGGCACAGGCGCGTGTCCGGCTTGCTGCAACACGAAATTCATTGATGCGGCGAGGTCGCCGGCCGTGTCGATCAGGGTGCCGTCGAGATCGAATATTACGGCGACGCCGACTAGGTACCTTCGCATTTACAACTCACCCGGCGCCCGCCAAAAGTCGCTGAGACCTGGCGAGCGGGCCCTCGCCGGCAGCCGGTCCTAGCAGAGGTTGTCAGCGTCATGAACAAGCGGGCGATTGCGGCGATCATTCTCGCCGCAGGGCATGGGACGAGAATGAAATCGTCGACGCCCAAAGTGCTCCATGCGATCGGCGGCCGCTCAATGCTTGCGCATGTGATGGCGGCTGCCGCGGAACTCTCGCCCGCGCGTCTCAGCGTCGTTATCGGGTCGCAGGCGCCGGAAGTCGGCGACGCAGCCAGGACGCTCCGCC
>CAZNXR010000040.1:0-11076 GCA_964576815.1 uncultured Caulobacterales bacterium
GGGCTTTTACGCCGATATGCTCCAGCGCATCGCCTTCACCGACCTCCCGGTCGTGGGCGAAAAAGAAGCGGCGCTGAGGAAAGAGCTCGCCGCTGTGGCGCAGATCGTCGATGCCGCCAAGGCGACGCTTGATGATGTCGCACGCGATTATGCGTTGCTCGCGCTTCATAACCTGACGACGGCGGACGGCGTCGGTCATGGGCACCCTTATCGCGCGACGCCGCCGGCCGGCGTGATCGGCTGGTACGACGATCTCCTCGCGCGGGCGGTCGGGCGCCAGCCTTCGCTGGTCGAAGACGTGCGCGCCGCCCGCGACGCCGTCGCGGATTTCAAGGCATATCTCGAACTACGCCTGCCGCGTTACACGGCGAAAGCCGGCGTCGGGGCTAAGCGTTATGACTGGTATTTGCGGCAGGTGAAGCTGCTTCCCTATGATGGCGACGCCATGATCCTCGTCGCCGCGCGCGAATGGGAGCGTATGAGCGCCGCCTATGCGCTCGCGCAGCACCGCGACCGCAAGACGCCCGAACTGAAACCCGCCGAGAGTGCGGCCGAGTATCAGCGGAAGATCGAGGCGACCGACAGGAATATTCGGGAGTTCCTTGTGCGCGAGGAGATCATCACCATCCCACCCTATATCGGCGCGCTCGACACGAATGCGCCGTTTATCGTTCGCCCTGGCGGCCCCAATTTCTGGGAGGCCGTGCAGTTCCGCGATCCGCACCCGGATCATCTGCACGCCGTCATCCCGGGCCATCGCTTCGACGGCCTCGTCGAAGACAACAACAAGCACCCAATCCGCGGGAAGATCTCCGACGGAGTCCGCGCGGAGGGGTGGGGCGTTTATTTGGAGGAATCGATGATGCTCGCCGGCGTCCTCGGCGATCGCCGCCGCGTCGATGAACTTATTTATCTCTTCGGTGTCTTCCGCGCCGCGCGCGTGCCGGCCGACGTCGGCATGCAGCGCAATCAGATGACCGTCGCCGAGGCTGTCAACTACATGATGGACCGCACGCCCTGGCTCGACGAGAATGTCGCGCGCGTCGATGCGGAGATCTATCTCCGCCGCCCGCCGGGCTACGGCGTCGGTTACACGATCGGCGCCCTGCAGATGCGCGGGCTGCTCGCCGATGTCCGCAATCAGACAGGATCGGCGTTCAAGATGAAGGACTTCCACGACGACTTCATGGCGCGCGGACGCCTGCCGATCTCGCTGCTGCGCTGGGAGATGACCGGCCTTGACGATGAAATCGTGCGGTTCTGGGAACGCAGGCCGATCCCCAAGGAGTAACTCTCACTCCCGCCCGAAGGTGACGCCGGCGTTCGCTTCCAGCCGCTTCAGCAGCGGCCGCCCCATCGCGGCCGCCGGCGTCCAAACGCCGCCCGGCGTGTCAGGCTTGTCGCGCACAAGGCAGATGGCGGCTTCGGTGATCATCTTCGACGTCGATCCGTAGCCGGGGTCGCGGTCGCCCTTGCAGAAGGTGCGGATTTTTTCCCCGCGCGCCGTCTCGCCGATGAAGAGGATGTCATAGAAGCCGGTATCGCGCTCTTCCTTGGTCGGGCCCTCGCCGGGTTTCGGCGCGTCCTCGCCCATCAAGGAGGTGTCGGCGGCGACCGCCTTGGCGATCTTCTCGCCCTGTTCGCCGGGGCCGGTCATCATCATCTCCGAATAGATGAAATCCTTCCCATACGGATGGTTGAGAAGGAGATTCGACCGGTGGACGTTTTTCGTATTGATCGGCGCCATGATGAACGGCGCCATCCAGACGCCGTTCTCTTCGAGCGGCTTCGACCCAGACGGCTGCTTCGCTCCTTCAAAGCCCGGCGTCAGCGCGAAAGGGCTCTTCAGAAGCTCGATGATCGACGGGTCCTTGAAGGCGGCCGCCATCGTCGCTTTGAGGCTCGCAGCGGTGCCGCCGGAGAACTTCCCCTTCATGGCGCGCACGCGGCACTTGACTTCGCGCACCGGCGCCCCGAATTCCTTCATCGCTTCTTCTTGCGTGAACCATACACCGAGGTCGAAAGGGATCGAATCGAACCCGCACGAAAGAACGATCCGGGCGCCGGATTTCTTGGCCGCGGAATCATACTTGTCGATCATTGCTCGCATCCACGCCGGTTCGCCGCAAAGATCGACGTAATCCGTTCCCACTTCGGCGCAGGCGGCGACAAGCGGCTCGCCATAAAGCTGGTAGGGGCCGACCGTCGTCAGCACGCAGCGCGTCCGCTTCGCCATCGCCTTCAGCGAGTCCGGGCTCGACGCATCGGCGACAATGAGCGGTGTCTCTTCGAAGGCGTCGATCTCAGCCCTTACTTCGCGCAGCTTCGAGTCTGTCCGGCCCGCCATCGCCCATTTGAGGGAATGGTCCGCGCCGTATCGCTGCGCGAGGTATTCGGCGACAAGCCGGCCCGTATAGCCGCTGGCGCCATATACGATGATGTCGAATTCCCGGGTCATGAGGGTCTCCTCGAATACGTTGAAATGCTTGGACAATGGCGCGGCGCAAAAGGCAATGCCGGATTGCTGCGCAGCGCGCTTTACGCTGGGCGGAAGGGCGCCTAGCCTTGCCCGGCCCAGGAGGTGTTATGCCTGAAATTCCCGAGACATTTACGCATATGCTCGCCGCGTGGAACGAGCGCGACCTGAAAAAAATCCGCGGTCATCTCGACAAGGCGCTGAGCAAGGATGTCGAATTCGTCGATCCGAATTATGCGATCGAGGGCGTCCCCGACTTTGTCGCGATGGTGAAAGAGTTTCGCAAGAAATATCCTGAAGCCAAATGCGTCCGGACAAGCGGCATCGATCTGCATCATGATCGCGCGCGATATTCGTGGACCGTCATCATCGACGACAAGAACCGTCTCGACGGGTTCGACGCCGTGCAGGTTTCAAAGAAGTCCGGGAAAGTGAAACGGGTTGACGGGTTTTTCGGGCCGCTGCCGCCGTTATAGGTTAGCGCGCCGGCGTCCGAGTTTCGGCAGCGAGGAGAGCAGATGACCGACAAATTATCGATCGACCGCAGGGCCTTGCTGGCCGGGGCCGCAGGGCTCGCAGCGGCAAGCGCCGCCAAGGCGCAAACGCCGTCCCCGTCGCCGGACCTTACCGGGAAGTCGGTTCTCATCACCGGAGCGAGTTCGGGCTTCGGACGGCTGGCCTCGTTGCATTTCGCGCGGTCGGGCGCAACGGTCATTGCGTCGATGCGCAATCTCAACAAGGGCAAGCGCGCCGAAGCGGTCGAACTGCTCGATATCGCTTCCGCGGAAAAGCTGAAACTCACCGTCGCGGATGTTGATGTGACGAAGGATGCGCAGGTCGCGTCCGGCGTCGCGCAGGCGGAAAAGACCGCCGGCGGCGCGCTTGATGTCCTCCTCAACAACGCCGGCATCGGCGGCGCGGGGCCGGTCGAGCTCTACGACCACGCGCAGACGATGCGCCATTTCGACGTCAACCTGTTCGGCTATCAGCGAATGGCGCGCGCCGTCCTGCCGAAAATGCGGGCGCGGGGACAGGGTCTCCTCGTGCAGGTGTCGTCGCAGCTTGGCCGCATCGTTCTGCCGAATATCGGGATTTATTGCGGCACGAAATTCGCGCTCGAAGCGATGTTCGAAGCGATGGCGTATGAGCTGGCGCCGTTCGGCGTCGATGTGACGATCGTTCAGCCCGGGGGCTATCCGACGAAAATCTGGGATAACGGCGCCCGTTATCTCGATGACCTCCTCGCTTCCGCCGATGATGCGCGCAAGACCGCTTACGAGCCCCATTTGAAACTCGCCAAAGGCTTTTTCGGCGGCGGCGGGACGACCGATCCGATGGACGTGCCGCGCGCGATCGCCGAGATTATCGCCATGGCGCCCGGCAAGCGCCCGCTTCGCCGCCCGGTTCACCCGAACACGCAGGCGACCGACGCCCTCAACGCCGCGCATAGGCAGGTGCAGGCCGCCGTGATGGGCGGCGGTCCTTACAAGGCGTGGCACGACGCGGTTGTCGATTAGTTCGCCTTCGGCTCCAGCCGTTCGGGGTCCGATGCAAGGATCGGCGCCTCAGGTTCGAAGCGGTCGGCGCGCGCCATCGCCGGGAAGAAGCGGAACCAGGAAAGTCCCGCCGCTACTGCGACTGCGCCCCCGAGGATCACGGCGCCGACGGGGCCGATGAGCCGCGCCGCGACGCCCGATTCAAATTCGCCAAGCTCATTCGACGCTGAGATGAAGATGAACGACACCGAAGCGACGCGCCCGCGCATCGCATCGGGCGTTGCGAACTGGATCAGCGACTGGCGTACATAGACGGAGATCATATCGGCGGCGCCGGTGACGGCGAGCAGCGCCATCGACAGCCAGAAATGGGTTGAAAGGCCGAAGCCGAGCGTCGCAATGCCGTAAACGACGATCGCCCAAAGCATAAAGGGCCCGACGCGCCGGTCGAGCGGGCGGATCGCGAGCCACAACGCGACAATCGCAGCGCCAAACGCCGGCGCTGCGCGCAAGAGGCCGAGCCCTTCGGCGCCGACATCGAGAATGTCGCGCGCGAAGACGGGCAGGAGCGCAGTCGCGCCGCCGAAGAACACGACGACCAAGTCTAGCGAAATCGCGCCGAGAACGATCTTGTTATCGCGCACATAGCGCAGGCCCTCGATCATCATGGCGACACCGTCGGCGCCCGGCACTGGTTGCTGCCGCGGCGTTTCCGCCGTCGCGATCGCCGCGATTGCAGCGAGGATCATCACCGTCGCTGCGCCGTAAACGACTTCGCCGCCGAGCGCATAAAGCAGGCCGCCGATCGCAGGTCCGGCGACCGATGAAACCTGATAGCCGAGCGAATTCCAGGCGATCGCGCTTGAGAGTTCCGAACGCGGCACCAGCGTCGGGTATAGCGCATTGGACGCCGCGGGCGCGAAGGCGTTGACCGCGCCGAGGATCACCGACATCGCAAAGACGGTCGGCAGCGCGGCGCTCGTCGGCATGAAGACCGACCAGACCAGCACGAGGCTTGCAGCGACCCGGCCCGCATTGCTCATCACAAGGATCATTTTCCGGTCGAAGCGGTCGGCCGCCTGCCCGCCTACAAGCGACAGAAGGAGCACCGGCAGGAACTGCGCCAGTCCGACGAGCCCGAGGATAAGCGCCGACTGCTCGACACTGCGCGTTTCGCGCGCAAGGTCATAAACCTGCCAGCCGACCGCCACGGCCTGCATCTGGCGGGAGGCCGACAGGAGCTGGCGCATCACCCAGTAATGCGCGTAGGCCCGATGCCGAAAAACGCTAAGGGAGGGAATGAGGGACATGGCGGAGACCGGCGCGGCCTATAGGGGAAGTCGGGGCTGGGGGCCATGGGCGGTCCGGCGCGCGGCCTCGTCGCCCCGCCGCAGGACCGCTTGCGCCGGCGGTCGGCGGGGCCCACCAAGGCAGGGCTGATCCGGGGTGCGTCGCGTTTGGTTCGTCCGGAACCAGCCAAGACCATCAAACAAACAGCCAGCAGGAGAAACCGATGCGCGCCATGTTCCTTCCAAGGTTCTTGATCGCCGCCATTGCGCTAGCAGGCGCCGCCCTCATTTCGACGGCCGCCGTCGCGGGTGAAAACAAGGGCCGCGATATCGTGATCGACATCGGCGAGGACGGCGAGCTTCTCGAACAACTGATTGCGATGGACGCCGGCGACATCGCCGACATGCGCGACGAGTTTGCTGAAGCGCGCGCCGAGATCAAGGAAGCGGTCGCCGACATCGCCGAAGCGCGCAGCGACGTCAAAGGCGTTCCCGGCGGCGGCGTCATCCTGAAGATCGCCTTCGCAACCGCGCGATCGAGCGTTTCGGTCGCCGTCGATGAAGCGCTGGGCGAAGCGCGACGCGAGATCGATCGCGCCGCGCGTGCGCTGAAAACGATGGATGTGAGCGCAGACGAGCGCGTGGAGACCGAGGGCGCCATCCTGACTCTGCGTGAGGAGCTTGATCTCCTCGAAGCGGCTCTCGAAGAGTTGATGGACGCGCTAAGCGCGTAACTGCAGAACGCGCGGCGCAGCTTGCGAAAGCGTTATGCGCCGCGCCTCACATTCGACACAGTCCGGCCTTTCTCATTAAATCGGCTCGGGGCTTCTGAACGCTGGTGATCAGCCGGCTAAGGGAGTTACGCGCCATGTCGCTCGCTTCAAGCCTTATTGCAGGATTGTATTTCGCGCCGCCGTCCAAACCGGCGGCGCTTCATTATGGACGGTCCGGACGGTTCGGCGGCCTTCGTTGCTTCTCGCAAGGCTTCGGCTCGGCGATCGTCGCCTATTCCGGCGCCTCGAACACGGCATCGCCCGGCGCAGCGCCCGTCGCAGCCGACTTCTTGTCAATGGACGCCCTGACACAGGCGATGCTCGACGGGCGCCTGACCGGCCCGGCGCAGATCATCGGCGCCGTCGCGCTCTTTCTTACGGCGCATCACGGGACCCCGCGACTGCTGGGCATGCTTGCCGGCATGTCGGCGGTGTGGCTGCACATGCAGGGCGTGACGCTGCAGGACGCGCTGGTGTTCGCCGAAGCAGGACTTCGACAAGCCGCCGGTATCCTTCAGGCCGCGCATCAGGCGACGGCGTCCTAGCGCCAGCCTGTCATCGTCTGGCGAGCGGCGAAAATAGGAGCGCGATCCATCCAAGGATCGTGATTCCGCCGCCGATCGGCGCCGCGACGATGGCCGCAGGCCGGTCGCCGGTGAAGGCGATGTAGCAAAGCATCGCCATGGATATAGCAGGGCCGACGGCCATCAGGATTGAGGCTATGCGCGCCCTGGTCGCTGTCGCCACAAGCATGAGCGCAAGGCCCTGCAACGCTTGCCACGCCGCGCCGACCTTCATGATTTCAAGTTCCGGCGCAGCAAGGGCGTCACGCAAGGGGTGCAACGTCAGGAAGAGAAGGCTTGAGCCGATTAGGGCGTGAAGAACGCCGACGGTCCAGGCAAAGCGCACGAAGGCCTCCTCACATCCCTGCAATCGCCTGAAAATAGCAAACTGCCAGCAATCATTGCCATAGGCGGTGGCGCCGCCCAAAGTCCCTCGCCAGAGGGTCCATCATGGCGAAAATCCTGCCCGTCCTGATTGTCGCCGGCGCCGCAGCGATCGCCGCCGGTGTCGCCGCGCTGCGCATGCCGGCGGTCGAAGACCGGCTCTTTGACGCTGCGCTTGAAAAGGCGATGACCGGTCCCGGAACGCGCATCTTTGAGGGCGACGGGCTTAAAGTGTTTTTTTGCGGCACCGGATCGCCGCTGCCGTCGGCGAAGCGGGCGCAAACATGCACGGCCGTCATCGCCGGCGACCGCTTCTTCATCGTCGATGCAGGATCGGGAAGTTTCGAAACCGTGCAGGCGGCGAGCATCTCCGCAAGCAGGCTTGCAGGCGTGTTCCTTACGCATTTTCATTCCGACCACATCGGCGACCTCAGCGAAATCAATCTTGGGTCCTGGGTCACCGCCCGGCCCGCGCCCCTTTCCGTCTACGGCCCCGAGGGCGTCGAGCGCGTCGTCGCCGGGGAGAACGAGGCCTTCGCGCTCGATGCGGATTACCGGATTGCGCATCACGGCAAGGGCGTCGCGCCGCTGCGCAGCAAAGGCATGGTTGCGCGCGCTTTTGACGGCGCGGCCCCGATCGTCGTCCTTGACGAGAACGGCCTCAAGGTCACGGCGTTCCCGGTCAAGCATGACCCGGTCGAACCGGCGGTCGGCTATCGCTTCGACTATCAAGGCCGCAGCGTCGTCATTTCGGGCGACACGGCTTACTCGGAAAGCCTTGTCGCCGCAGCCAAAGACGCAGACGTCCTTATTCACGAAGCGCAGGCCAACCACATGGTGGCGAAGATGCAGCGCGCCGCAGCGGCGGCCGGCAATGCGACGCTTGCACAAATCTTCGCGGACATTCCCGACTATCACACGACGCCGGAAGAAGCCGCGCGTGCGGCGAACGAAGCGGGGGCGGACTGGCTGTTGCTGTCGCACCTGACGCCGGCCCCGGATAACCCGCTCGCCAAACGCATCTTCATGCGCGGTGTGAAGAAAGTGCGGCCCGACAAGGTCCGATTGGCGGAGGACCGGCTGCTCGTGACATTGCCTCGTAGCGGCGGCGTTGAATTCGGCAAACTCTAGGAGCCCTGATGTCCAAATCCGTCGATCCGACCCGCGAGCAATTCGCCGCCTTCATGAAGCTTCCAGACGACGGGCCGATCTGGATGCTCAATCTTATCCGCCTGCGGAAGAACGCGAAGTATGAAGACGGCCATGAGGCGACCGGCGAAGAGGCCTACCGGCAATATGCCGTCTTAAGCGAGCCGTACTTCAAAGGCGTCGGCGGCAAGATCATCTGGTCGGGTTCGCCCAAGGCGGTGCTGATAGGGCCCGACGACGAACGCTGGGACCTTGCTTTCGTCGCGGAGTATCCAAGCGCGGCGGCCTTCGGCGACATGGTGAAGAACCCCGGCTATCAGGCGATCGTCCATCATCGGACGGCGGCGGTGAAGGATTCGCGCCTCATCCGCATCGCGCCGGGCGCTGCCGGCAAGATCTTCGGCTGACGCTTGCAGACCCCTACGCATGTGCTGATCGCGGCGGCGGCGTTTGCGCGGCCGGGGGCGGCGCGCATCAATGCGGCGGCGCTTGCGGGCGGTTTTCTGCCCGATGCGTTCCTGTTTGCGGTCTGGGGCGCCTCGAAGCTCGCCGGCGTTCCGGAAAGCGATCTCTGGACCCGTGTCTACTGGTCAGACGCCGTTCAGTCCGGTCAGGCGATCTCGAACTCGTTTCCGCTCTTCGCGGTCATCCTGGCGGCGGCGCTCCTGCTGAAGTCCCGGGCCGGCGCCGTTTTCGGGGCGGCGGCGCTCATCCATCTCGTCTGCGATTTCCTGCTGCACGCAAAGGACGCGCATCGGCATTTCTGGCCATTCAGTGATTGGCGCTTTGAGAGTCCCGTTTCCTATTGGGACCCGGCTCATTACGGCGCGATTGTCGCCGTCATCGAGGCGGCGCTGGCGCTGGCTCTGATCGTTCTGCTGTTTCGCCGCTTTGAGCGCCGCTGGATCAGGGTCGTGCTCGTGCTTTCCGGCGTCACCTATCTGGCCGTGCCGGCGTATTTTGTATCGACGCTTGGCGGTTAACGCCCGGCAGACAGCTTCAGCTTGTCGAACAATTGCGCCTGACGCTCGCTCTCGATGAGGCGGTAGGTGAGCGCCTGCCCGCGCACGATGAAATCGGCGCCGGCCCAGCGTTCGCCCTGATACCAGAGATTGAGATCGACCGTGCCGGTCAGCTTGTGCTGCTCTGCCTTCGCGCCAGTCGGAGTCACAGCCTCGCCGAGGTTTTCGATCTTCACATCGATCAGGCGACCGTTCTGCGTATCGAGCAGGGTATTGGTGCTGACGATCGCCTTGTTCCAGTAGCTCGACGGGATGGCGTCAATTGGCCCCTCTCCCTTGTATTGCGTACCGTCGATGGAAAGGACTTCGCCCGTCCGACGAACTTTCAGCGATTCCGCCTTGCCGTTGTTGTTCGTCGTGCTTTCCACGCTGACCACTTGCCCGTCTCGCCAGAGTTCGGTCGAAACGTGCTCATAGCGAAAGACCGGGATGGGGCCGAACTTCACCTGCATCTCGATCCGCGTTTCGACGCTTATGCCGCCGTCGCCCGTGTCTTCGACTTTGACGGCGTGAAAGCCGATGCGGTCGCCTTTGCGGATGATGTCGAAGGCGGCGTCGAGACCGGCGGCGGTTGCGGCGGTAGGGATTAGCGCCAGAGCGGCGAGGGCGGCGAGGAGCTTTCTCATGCTAATCATACGGTCACTTGCCGTCGCCGGATTATGGGGCGGTTTGACCATTCTACTGAGTGGTAAAGGGCGGATTTTCGGCGGGGCGACACTTGTTCCCCATGGCCCGTTCCGGCTAGCTAACGCCAGCCCGGGTCGTCTCGGGAGGGCTCGCCGGGTCCGCCGCAAAGCCAAGGAATTTCAATGCCGACTGCGATCCTGATGCCCGCCCTCTCGCCGACCATGGAGGAGGGCACCCTCGCCAAATGGAAGGTAAAGGAAGGGGACAAGATTTCCTCCGGCGACGTCATCGCCGAGATCGAGACCGACAAGGCGACCATGGAAGTCGAGGCGGTCGATGAGGGCATCCTCGGCAAGATCCTTATCCCGGCCGGCACCGAGAACGTGAAGGTCAACACCGAGATCGCCCTCCTGGTGAATGACGGCGAGGCGGCCGGCGCCGGGAAGCAGGCAAAGACAAACGGCGCCGCCGGCGCCCCGAAAGCCGCTGAGGCGAAGGCGCCGGCCCCGGCCCCCGCTGCCGCGCCGACGCTTGCCGCCGTTGCAGGCGACCCCGATCTCCCCGTCGGCGTCGAGATGGTTCCGACGACCATTCGCGACGCGCTGCGCGACGCCATGGCGGAGGAAATGCGCCGCGACCCGGACGTCTTCCTGATGGGCGAGGAGGTCGCGCAATATCAGGGCGCTTATAAAGTCAGCCGCGGCCTTCTCGAAGAATTCGGTCCCGAGCGCGTGATCGACACGCCGATCACCGAATACGGCTTCGCCGGCCTCGGCGTCGGCGCGGCGTTTGCGGGGCTCAAACCGATCGTCGAATTCATGACGTGGAACTTCGCCATGCAGGCGATTGACCACATCATCAATTCCGCCGCGAAGACGCGCTATATGTCCGGCGGCCAGATGGCCTCGCCGATCGTTTTCCGCGGGCCGAACGCGGCGGCGAGCCGCGTCGCCGCGCAACACAGCCAGGACTTCGCAAGCTGGTACTCCAACATCCCGGGCCTCATCGTCATCGCGCCCTTTTCGGCGGCGGACGCGAAGGGACTTCTGAAAGCCGCGATCCGCGATCCGAACCCGGTCGTGTTTCTGGAGCATGAACTGCTCTATGGCGACACGATGGATGTGCCGAAGGTCGATGACTGGGTCCTCCCCATCGGCAAGGCGAAGATCGCGCGCGCCGGAACCGACGTGACGATCGTCTCGTATTCGCGGGGCGTGAAGTTCGCGCTGGACGCGGCGGGCAAGCTCGAAGCCGAGGGCGTTTCGGCGGAAGTGATCGACCTCCGCACGCTGCGCCC
>CAZNXR010000041.1:0-11028 GCA_964576815.1 uncultured Caulobacterales bacterium
TGGTAGAGCATCGGTCTCCAAAACCGAGGGTCGTGGGTTCGAGTCCCTCTGCCCCTGCCATTTTAGCGCCGAGCGGGGCCGGTCGGCGTCCAGAGTTCCGGCCTTTGGCGGCAAACCCAATCGGTTTTCCCGGCGCTTTCCTCCCGAGGCAGGTTTAGCGGCTTCGACTTTCCGCCGACGCTGAGCCCTTCCGGCGCCAGCGTGCAACATGCTTAACCGCAAAGCTCGGGCTCACTTCAAATCGCTGCGCCGCCTAACTTTCCCTCAGGACATGGGATCTCGGCGAGGCCTCTGGCAATTACGCCGTTTGAGACTGAAGAAGGCCCAAGGCGAAGCCGGGCCTGCGGTATCCAACCCGCGCATCAGAGTCTGATCAACCATCGACTTAGAACCGCCGCGTCCGGCCGTAAGCAACCCAACCGCTCTCACGCTGCAATAAGCGAATGGCCGCGCGCACGCCGCGCCTCTAAGTCCGACATGAGAATCACCGTTCAACGCAAAAGGAAATCCCAATCGATTCCGAATCTCAGTCCGACGCTCTAGCTTTGGCGGGACGGCAGTCGCGCCTCGATCCCCGCATAGCGTGTCAGTTCTGCGCCGGTCAGGACGCCGTTGCGGTCGGTGTCGGCCGCCGCCATCGATTCAAGACGGGCGGCGACGAATTCGTCGCGCGACATGCGGAGGTCGTCGCCGGCGAACGCGGCGTATTCGCGCTCGGCGGCGGCCTCGACCCTTGCACGGTCGCTTTTGGTCCATGCCTCAGCGCGCGGCATGGCCGCGACCCGGACGCCGCCGGCGTAATCGACGGGCACGAAACCGTTGAGCCGCGCGAGTTCCGCGGACACGACCGCTAGCGTCAGGTACTCATCGCCGGAGAGAATTCCGTCATTATTCAGATCGGCGCGCGCGAAAACTTCTTTCGCCGTTGCGGCGACCGTGGCGGCTTCAAGCTGCGTTGCGGCCGCTGCGTAGGCAGGCGACTTCTCGATCGACGCCGCGTGAACAAGACCGGCCCCTGCGGCGATCATGGCTGCAAACCCCGGCAACATCAAAAACGGAAACTTCGACTTCGCCATGATTGCTTCTCCCTCGTGGAACGAAGTCCATCTTGACGCCGAGTTGGGCGTTCCGCGGGATGAAACCATGGAATTGTGAAGGCGAATCCGGCGCAAAGGCGCCCAGAAGGCCCGGGACCTCGTGAATTGCGGCAAGTGCGCCTTATTCGGCGGGGGCCGGCGCCCGTTCGGCTTCAAGCCGGGCCCATCGCTCTTTCAGCTTCGCTGACGTGAGGCGGGAGCCGTCCGGCGACCAGCCGGGGGGACCGAGCGTGTAGCCGATGACGTCGTTCAACGATCGCGCCGACAGGAGGTCTTTCGCGATGTTGATCCATTCGTTGAAGGCGATGACGAGCGGATTGAAGGAGCCAAGATTTTTGATGATGCCGTAGCGCGGCTTCTCCGCGGCGTTCTCAGGTACGAAGCTGCCGAACATCCTGTCCCACAGCATGAAAACGCCTGCATAATTGGCGTCGAGATAACGCGGATTTGTCGCGTGATGAACACGGTGGTGGCTCGGCGTGTTGAACAGCCATTCGAACCAGCGCGGCATCTTGTCGATCATCTCGGTATGGATCCAGAACTGGTAGATGAGATTGATCCCGAAGGCGAAGACGATCATCGCCGGGTGAAACCCGATGAGAACGAGCGGCGTCGTGAAGATGGCCCCGTTGATCAGGCCTCCTGTCCAGGTCTGCCGGAGCGCCGTCGTCAGGTTATAGTGCTGCGAAGAATGGTGGACGACATGTGTCGCCCAGAAGAGCCGTCGCTCATGCGCGATGCGATGCAGCCAGTAATACCGGAAATCGTCGATGACGAAACAGATCAGTACCGCCCACCAGGCGTTCGGTATGTCGAACAACCGGAATTGATAGGCCCACGTCCAAAGGGCTGCGAGCAGAAACTTCGCGCCGAGAAGCGGCGCGATCTGGTTGCCGAGCCCCATCAGCAGGCTCGCCGCGGCGTCGCGGGTCTCGTAACGGCCGCGGCCGGTCGCCTTCCACGCCGCAATCTCCGCGATAATGGAGAGGATGAACAGCGGAACGGCGAGCGTGACGACGTCGGGGAAATTCATGCGGGGATCATACTCCGCCGCGCTGGAGCCGCAAAAGCCAGTCCTCGGCGGCTTTTTCATCCGGCGCCGCGACCTCAACGGCGCGCCTCGATAGCTCCCGGAGGGCGAAGACGATCTGCGATCCGTCTCGCTCGACGCGCATTTCAGCGCGACTTAACCGACGGGTGGCGAACTCATCGCCCATCACGAAAACAAGGCCGATCTCGGCTCCGTCCTCCGACAGCGCTGCAGCCGATCTGCCGTCGGCGCCGATGAGCCATTCGCCCGGCCTGAAATCCGGTTCGTCAAAGCGCAACCGTTCGGCCGCAGCCTCAAGCGAGATGAGCGCATTGCGCCAGGCGCCCAGGAGGTAGCTTATGCCCACAAGGACGCTGACGCCGACGAACGACAGCCCAAGTTCGATGAGGAGGCTCTTGGTCAAGGCGGCGGAAGCGCTTAGCCCGGAATTTCGGACTCGGCGAAGAAATAGGCGATTTCCTGCCGGGCCGTTTCCGGCGCGTCCGATCCGTGAACGGAGTTCTCGCCGATCGACTCGGCGAACTCGGCGCGAATGGTGCCGGGCGCGGCTTTCTTCGGATCAGTCGCGCCCATGATTTCGCGGTTGCGCGCGACGGCGTTCTCGCCTTCGAGAACTTGCACCACGACTGGCCCTGAAATCATGAATTCGACGAGTTCGCCGAAGAACGGACGTTCTTTGTGGACGGCGTAAAAGCCCTCGGCCTGCCGGCGGGTCATGAAAATGCGCTTCGACGCGACGATGCGCAGCCCGCCTTCCTCAAACTTGGAAATGATCTTTCCGGTGAGGTTTCTGCGGGTAGCATCCGGCTTGATGATCGAAAAGGTGCGCTCGCGCGCCATGGATCGCTCCTTGAACTGGCTGTTTGGCTGAATTTAGCCGGTTCCCTATCAACAGCTTTGCGCTCCGGCAAGCGGGCGATTGCGCGCGCTGAGGCGTCCGGATAAGCCCCGCGGCCATGTTGCAGATCAACGACCTGACCTACCGGATCGAAGGCCGCCCCCTTTTCGAGCAGGCGACGGCGGCGATTTCCGAGGGGTGGAAGGTCGGCTTTGTCGGCCGCAACGGGGCGGGCAAGTCGACGCTCCTCCGGCTGATCCGGGGCGAAGCGCATGCCGATGACGGCGACATCTCGCTGAGCGCCCGGAAGCGCATCGGCGGCGTCGCGCAGGAAGCGCCGGCCTCGTCCTGGTCGTTGATCGACATCGTGCTCGCCAACGACATCGAACGCGCCGCTCTTCTCGCCGAAATCGAGACCGCGGCCGACCCCATGCGCATCGCCGACATCCATCAGCGCCTGAACGACATAGATGCGCATTCGGCCGAAGCGCGCGCGGCGGCGATCCTGTCAGGTCTTGGCTTCTCGGCAGAGGATCAGCGCCGTCCGGCGTCGGATTTCTCCGGCGGCTGGCGAATGCGTGTCGCGCTCGCCGGCGTTCTCTTCGCCGCGCCGGACCTGTTGCTGCTCGACGAACCGACCAACTATCTCGATCTCGAAGGCGCAATCTGGCTTGAAAGCTTCATCAAGCGCTATCCGCACACGGCGATTATCGTCAGCCATGACCGCGATTTTCTCAATCGCACGGTCACGCACATTCTCGCGCTCGAGAACCGCAAGCTGACGGTTTCGCCCGGGGATTTCGACACGTATGAAAGAAAACGCCTTGAAGCGCGCGCCAACGCCCTTTCTTTCCGCGCGCGGCAGGAAGCCCAGCGCCGCCATATGCAGGCGTTCATCGACCGCTTCCGCGCGTCGGCCTCGAAGGCAAAACAGGCGCAAAGCCGCATCAAGGCGCTTGAAAAAATGCAGATAGTCGCCGAACCGGTCGATGAGCGCTCGGTTCCGTTCAGCTTCAAAAATCCGAAGCCGATGGCGCCGCCGATCGTTCGCCTCGCCGAGGCTGACCTCGGCTATGTCGAAGGCAAGCCAGTGCTTCGGAACGTCAATCTGCGCCTCGATAATGACGACCGCATCGCGATCCTGGGGCCGAACGGCGAGGGCAAGTCGACGCTCGTCAAATCAATCGCCGGGCGCCTCGCGCCGCTCGGCGGGCAGGTCCTGAAGCACAAGAAACTCGATATCGCCTATTTCGCGCAGCACCAGCTCGACGAACTTGTCGCGGACGAAACCCCTTACGATCACGTCAGGCGGCTGCTTCCTGACGCGACCGAGGCGCAGACGCGCGCGGCGGCGGCCTCGCTGGGCTTCGGCTATGAAAAGGCCGACACCAAGGTTGAAAAACTCTCCGGCGGCGAGAAGGCGCGATTGCTCCTCGGGCTGATCACCTTTCACGGACCCCATCTTATCATTCTGGACGAGCCGACCAACCATCTCGACATCGACGCGCGCGCGAACCTCTCCGAGGCGCTCAACGACTTTGAAGGCGCGGTTATTCTCATCACGCATGACGCCCATCTCGCCGCCGCGGTCGCCGACCGGCTCTGGCTCGTGAAGGATGGCGCAGTGCGCCCTTACGACGGCGATCTCGATGATTATCGCGCGCTCGTTCTCGATGCGACGCGGACCTCTCCCGGCGCGCGCGGGCCCGTGCGGGAGGATCAGCGGGCGGTCGCCCGTCAGGCGGCGGCCGCACGGCGCGAGGCTGCCGCCCCGCTCAAGAAGGACGCCGAGGCGGCCGAAGCGCGGCTCGACGGGTTGAGCGCCATTCTGCCGAAGATCGACGCCGCGCTCGCTGAGCCCGGCCTCTACGGCAAGAACCCGGCGCGGGTGACGAAGCTGCAGAAAGAGCGCGCCGCGCTTCTTGAGGCTATCGCCAAGGCCGAAGCCGATTGGCTTGAACGCCTCGCAGCTTTTGAAGAGGCAAAACGCGGCCGTTAACCGAGGTGCTCTCGTCTTGGCGCGCGGTTTGCGCCACGATCGTCGCGAACAGGGATGAAGACGATGCGACAGGCCGCCGATTGCAAGACGATGGACGAGGTCAGGACCGAGATCGACCGCGTCGATCTGGCGCTGGTCGATGCGCTCGCCGAGCGCTGGACCTATGTCGATCGCATCTGGGCGATCAAGCGCGCCGAAGCGACGGAGGCGAACGTGCCGTGGCGCAACCGAGCAGTCATCGACAAGGTTCGCGCGCGCGCCGCCGAAAAGGGCCTCCCCCCGGAAATGGCCGAGGCGCTGTGGCGCCAGATTATCGGCTGGGGCGTTCAGTATCAGGAAGAGCGGCTCCGCGATCAGTGAGCGCTGCACTCAGTTGTTTCGCTAAATCTTTGCAGCCGCTACCCTCGTCGCATGACCGAGACCTCTACAGATATCAACCCGATCATCGGCGACATGCTGCGCTCGGCGCGGGATTTCCTCGCGCATGAGCATTCGCTGTTTCGCACGCTGGCGCTGCAGCCGGTGCTGATCGGGCGCGGCCAGGCGACCTTTGCGCTGACATTGCCGCCGGCCTTCGCGGGCGCCGACGGCTTCACCCATGGCGGGCTCTGCACCATCGTGCTCGACTCGATCTTCGGGTTGACCGTCTTCACCGCCCTGGAGGCGGTGAAACCGATCGCTACAATCAATTTGCGTACGGACTACGTCTCGCGCGCCTCGCCCGGCGCGCGCGTCCGGTGCGCCGCCGTCTGCGAGGCTGTCGATGACGGCGTCGCCTATGTCTCGGGTAGGCTGACCTTCGAGGAGGGGGGCGGCCTCATCGCCGCGGCGAGCGGCGCCTTCATGATCGGCACAAAGGGGCCGATGAAGGGGATGCGCGTATGAACGCCGCTTCGCCCATCGCCGAGTGGCTGGGTTTTTCATCGCAGGACTCCGGCGGCGACCGGCTCTATCGACTTGCTTTCGACGAAAAGCATATCGGCAATCCGGCTATCCGGGCTTTGCATGGCGGGGTGATCGCCGCTTTTCTCGAACTTGCGATGCAGGCGGAACTCAGGGCGCGGGGCGGCGCGCCCGAAGCGACGGTGAACGTGACGATCGACTATGTCGCGTCGTCGCGCGCCGAGGATATGACCGCACGCGTCAAGGTGATTCGAATCGGTCGCCGGCTCGCCTTTCTGGAGGCGGAAGGGCGCCAGGCCGACGGCGCCCGGCTTGTGGCGATTGCGCGGGCGTGCTTGAAACTTTCCGGACCCGACCCAATCACTATCTAGAAGTCTTTCGGCGTCGCGGCCCACGGAGCTTTTCCTTTGACCGATTGGTATTCGATCGCCGGGGGGCTCGTTCTGCTCACCATCGGCGCTGAAGTTCTCATCCGCGGTTCGACCGCGCTCGCCCGGCAATTTGGGGTGTCGGAGCTCCTGATCGGATTGACGCTTGTCGGGTTCGGCACATCGACGCCGGAGCTGGTGTCGAGCGTTCAGGCGGCGCTTGTCGGATCGCCCGGCGTGGCGGTCGGAAACGTCGTCGGATCGAACATCGCCAACATCCTCCTCATTCTCGGTCTCTCCGCCGCCATCGCGCCTTTCGCCGTCGATCAGAAAGCGTTCCGGCGCGACGGATTCGTTTGCCTCGCGGCGACGCTCGCCGTGATCGGCGTCGGGATGACAGGCGAGTTCGGGCGCATCGCCGGCATTGGCTTTCTCGGCGCAATCACGCTTTACATCTTCTACGCGTTCATGAGCGAACGCAGTCATCCGGAATCGCCGCTGACCGAACAGCATCTTGAGGACGCCGCGAAAGTTCAGGGGCCAAAGGCGATCTGGCTCGATATTGTCATGACGATCGGCGGGCTCGGCCTGCTTGTGATCGGTGCGAAGTTTCTGGTGACAGGTTCGATCAACATCGCCGCCGATCTCGGCATTTCGGAAACGATCATCGGCCTGACGGTCGTGGCGATCGGGACCTCGCTTCCCGAACTTGTCACCTCGATTATGGCGGCCGTGCGGGGCAAATCCGCGCTGGCGCTCGGCAATGTCGTCGGGTCGAACATCTATAATCTGCTCGGCATTCTCGGGGTCACGGCGGTGATCAAGCCTGTAGCCGCGCCCGCGGAAATTCTCGCATTCGATAATTGGGTGATGCTCGGCGCGACGCTGCTGATGATGATTTTCGTGATGAGCGGGAATCGCCTGTCTCGCGCCGAGGGCGTGCTGCTCGCCGTCTGTTATGCGCTTTACGTCGGATGGCTTGTTGCGACCGCATAAGAAACGGGGCCCCCGCGAGGGAGCCCCAGGATACGCGACTGAGCGGTGCAAGTTACGCAACTGTTGTCGTCGTTTATAAACGCAGGTGAGCGCCCCCTCGCGCCCGTTACAGGGATCCCATCAGCGCAACAGGATCGATGGCCTTGAGGTTCTGGCGGATTTCGAAGTGGAGTTGGGGCTCATTCGCCGAGCCGGTCTGCCCGACCTTGGCGATCACCTGGCCCTTGCGCACCCGATCGCCTTTTTTCACCAGCATCGCGTCGTTGTGCGCATAGGCGGTCACGAATCCGTCTTCATGCTTGATGAGGAGAAGATTGCCGTAGCCTTCAAGTTCGCTGCCGCGATAGACGACCTCGCCGTCGCCTGCCGCGCGCACCGGCGTGCCGACCGGCGCGGCGATGTTGACGCCGTCATTGCGGCGGCCAGCGTCGCTGAGGCCGAAGGTTCCGATAACGCGCCCCTGCACCGGCCAGTCAAAGAGGCTGCCGGGCTTTGTCGCCGTCGAGCCGTAAGAGACGTTGCGCGCAAGGTCGCCGACATCGGCGTCCGAATTGCGAGGCGGGGCTGCTGCGAAAGCGCCGGAACCGCCTGGAATCTTAAGCGTCTGACCGACACGCAAGGAGTATGGACGCCCGAGCGAATTCGTCTGCGCGATCGCATCGACCGACGCCCCGGTCGCGCGCGCGATCGAATAGAGAGTATCGCCGGACCGCACCACATGCGACGTCTCGCGCGGCGAGACCGCCTCGGCGGCGGCGGCGCGCGACGGCGGCGCCGAATTGGCGGGTACACGGACAATCTGACCGATCTCGAGGCCGTACGGCGGCGATAGCCGGTTGAGCGAAATGATCGCCTGCGGCGTCGCGCCGGTGCGCCGCGCGATCGCATAAACGGTGTCGCCCGGCTGAACGGTCACTTGTCCGGGCAGCTCGGCCGCGGGTTCATAGGGGTCGATATTGTTCTGCGCGATGTAGGTCGGCCGGATCGCCGAACCGCGTTCCTCGCGCCAGCTCTGCGTCACCGGCGTCAGGGGCGCCGGACCCGTCGCCACCGCAGGCTCGATGACGATGCCGTCAAGCGCCGGCGAATAGGACGAGGCGCCGTAAGCGGGCGCGCTATAATTCGAATAGACCGTGCGCGGCGCCGTCGCCTCCGCGCGTGAATTGTAAATGCGCGCCGTGTGCTGATGCGGCTGCGTTCCGTAAACCACCGGCGCGCGATGCGACGTGCCGCACGCGGAAAGCGACGCCGTCGCCAGCAGAACCGCCGTCAATCGCTTCAGCCCCGCCTGTCTCATGGCCGCATCCTCGCCGTCCGTTTAGATTTTAATAACCTGTCCCGCGGTTCGGTTAACAAGGCGTTAATCATCTCCAGCACCCGCACCGTCGCATCACTCACGCCGCCGGCGCGCCGAAGGCCGCCGCGAGCCGCCGGAGGCTGTCTTCATGCGTCAGCGCAAGATGCAGCGGCGTGATCGAGATGCGCCCATCATAAATCGCGCGCAGATCGACGCCGTCCGGCGGGTTGGAGAGCGCGCCCTCGTAACCGTACCAGTAATAGCTGAAACCGCGCAGGTCCTTGCGCTCCTCGATAAAGAGCTTGAAGTCGTCGCGATGGCCTTGCCGCGTCACCTCGACGCCCGCGACATCGTCAGGGTCGCGATCGGGGAAGTTGACGTTGACGACGACGTCGGACGGCCAACCCGCTTCCATCAGCTTGCGGACGATGCCCGGCGCGTGCGCCTCCGGCGTCGACCAGCGCGCCTTCTCGCGCTGGAAGCGCGCGAGCGAAAGCGCGATTGACGGAATGCCAAGGCTCATCCCCTGAAAGGCGCCGGCGATGGTGCCGGAGACCGTGACGTCCTCGGCGAGGTTCTGGCCGTTGTTGACGCCCGAAAGAACGAGATCGGGCCGCCGGTCCATCAGCTTGTGCACCGCCATCATCACGGCGTCGGACGGCGTGCCGGAAACGGAAAATCGCCGCGGATCGTATTCGCGCACGCGGATGGGGTTCGCGAGCGTCAGCGCGCGCGCCGCGCCCGACTGTTCCTCATGCGGCGCAACGACCCAGACATCGTCGGACAAAGCGCGCGCGATGGCGACGAGGCTTTCGAGGCCGCGTGCGTGGATGCCGTCGTCATTGGTGCAGAGAATACGCATCACGCCATTTGACTCCCGTCACCCCGGACGGCGAAGCCGATCCGGGGTCCATTTTGGGGCGCGGGGTGATGGATCCCGGGTTCGTCGCTGCGCGACGCCTCGGGATGACGGATGGGGCGTTGCGCGACCGCCCTCATCGCCCAATCTCCTTCAAGCCGCCCATATACCCCCGCAACGCCGCCGGTACTGCGACCGATCCGTCCGGCTGCTGATAGTTCTCAAGGATCGCAACGAGCGTGCGCCCGACCGCAAGGCCGGAGCCGTTGAGCGTGTGCACGAACTCCGCACCCTTTTCGCCCTTCTTCCGCCAGCGCGCCTTCATCCGCCGCGCCTGGAAGTCGCCGCAATTGGAGCAGGAGGAAATCTCGCGATAGCGGTTCTGGCCGGGCAGCCAGACTTCGATGTCGTAGGTCTTGCGCGAGGCAAAGCCCATGTCGCCGGTGCACAGCGCCATGGTGCGGAAGGGAAGCTCCAGTTTCTTGAGGATCGCCTCGGCGCAAGCGGTCATGCGCTCATGCTCTTCGACGGATTTATCCGGCGTCGTGATCGAGACGAGCTCGACCTTCGAGAACTGGTGCATGCGGATCATGCCGCGCGTGTCCTTGCCGGCGGCGCCTGCCTCGGAGCGGAAACAGGGCGTCCACGCGGTGTAGCGGCGTGGCAGCGTGTCGTCGTCGATGATGCTGTCGGCGAGGATGTTGGAAAGCGTCACCTCAGCGGTCGAGGTAAGCCAGTATCCGTTGGTCGTCCGGAACAGGTCTTCCTCGAATTTCGGCAGCTGACCGACCCCGAAAGGCGCCACGTCTCGCACCAGCGCCGGCGGCGAAACCTCCGTATACCCGAACTCCGCGGTATGGGTGTCGAGCATCAGATTGGCGATCGCGCGTTCAAGCCGCGCGAGCGCGCCGGAGAGAATGACGAAGCGCGCACCGGACATTTTCGCGGCGGTCTGGAAATCCATCATCCCCAGCGCCTCGCCGATGTCGAAATGCTCGCGGGCGTTGTTGATGCGCTTCGGTTCGCCCCAGCGGCGCTCTTCCTTATTGCCGGACTCGTCAGCGCCGTCAGGAACATCAGCCGCCGGCAGGTTCGGCAGCGCGGCGAGAATATCGTCGAGCGCCTTTTTCGCCGCGGCGTCCTCGGCTTCAAGGGGCGGCATTTCCTGCTTCACCGCCTCGACCTCGGCCATCAGGCGCGCAGCTTCGGCTTCGTCTTTCTTCGCCTTGGCGGCGCCGATCGCCTTGGAGGCGGCGTTACGCTTCTGCTGCAAATCCTGAAGCCGCGATGTCAGCCCGCGCGCCTTTTCATCCAGCGTCAGGATCTCCGCCGAACGAGGGTCTAGGCCCCGGCGCTTCAGTCCGGTGTCAAAGGCGGCGGCATTTTCGCGAATGAATCGAATGTCATGCATGGCGGCGACGTATAACGGGGGTTCGTGGGGGTGCAAGGAAGGGTGAGTAGTCAATCGTGAATACGGATTGGGGCAATGGGGAATGAGCGGGGTTGGGGTTTGCCCCTGCCCACTGCCCCTGCCCATTCACCACTGCCGACTGACCATTCACCATTCACGTCTCGCCAAACAAAGCTTCGCCTGCGCCGCGGGAAGGGTTTCCCCGGCGG